>NZ_JAKTIJ010000015.1:0-63342 GCF_027855275.1 Acinetobacter sp. AOR12_HL
TATGCAATCGCACCGAGCCAACAAACACATGTACCAATGATTATGTGGTTCTCTGAAAGTTGGAAACAACATAATCTTGCTCAAGTGAATTGTTTTAGCCAACAAACTAAACAAAAGTTAAGTCAGGATAATTTATTCCCAAGTTTGTTAAGTTTGCTGGATGTAACAACTCAGGTCATCAACCCTCAACTGGACATGTTGCACTCTTGTGCCCATGTAAACTAAAGCGAGCCTAGAACATGACAAAAATCTTGATGATTGAAGATGATTTTATGATTGCAGAATCAACGATCACGTTGCTGCAATATCATCAATTTGAGGTGGAATGGGTCAATAACGGTTTAGATGGTTTGGCTCAGTTGGCGAAGACTAAATTTGATCTTATTCTTTTGGATTTAGGATTGCCTATGATGGATGGTATGCAAGTTTTGAAGCAGATCCGTCAAAGAGCAGCAACACCAGTATTAATTATTTCTGCTCGAGATCAATTACAAAACCGTGTCGATGGTTTAAATTTGGGTGCAGATGATTATTTAATTAAACCTTATGAGTTTGATGAGTTGCTTGCCCGTATTCATGCCTTACTACGCCGTAGTGGAGTAGAAGCTCAACTTGCGAGTCAAGATCAACTATTAGAAAGTGGTGATCTGGTTTTAAATGTTGAACAGCATATTGCGACGTTTAAAGGTCAACGCATTGATCTATCAAATCGTGAATGGGCAATCTTAATTCCACTTATGACTCACCCAAATAAAATCTTTTCTAAAGCCAACTTAGAAGATAAGTTATATGATTTTGATAGTGATGTGACCAGTAATACTATTGAAGTATATGTTCACCATTTAAGAGCGAAGCTGGGTAAAGATTTTATTCGAACCATCCGAGGACTGGGCTACCGTTTGGGGCAATCATAATTTAAAATTTCGGGACTTCATAAAAGTGCATTATTCATTAAAAAAACGGCTGATTTGGGGCACCTCAATTTTCAGTGTCATCTTAGGTTGTATTTTAATTTTTAGTGCTTATAAGGTTGCACTTCAAGAAGTCGATGAAATTCTAGATACTCAAATGAAGTATTTAGCGGAAAGAACAGCTGAGCACCCTTTAAAAACTGTAAGCAGTAAGTTTGATTTTCATAAAACTTACCACGAAGAAGATCTGTTTATCGATATTTGGGCTTATAAGGATCAGGCCCATTTGTCTCATCATTTACATTTGCTGGTTCCACCTGTTGAGCAAGCGGGATTTTATTCTCATAAAACCGCTCAAGGTATAGTCAGAACTTATGTTTTACCTTTGAAGGATTACCAGATTCAGGTCAGTCAGCAAGAGAGGGTTCGTGAAGCTTTCGCTTGGGAGCTTGCGGGCAGTATGTTTATTCCGTATTTAATTATTTTACCTTTTGCAATATTTGCCTTAGCAGCCATTATTCGTCGTGGTTTAAAACCAATAGATGATTTTAAAAATGAGTTAAAAGAACGCGATTCCGAAGAACTCACTCCAATTGAAGTACATGATTATCCTCAAGAGCTTTTACCTACTATTGACGAAATGAACCGTCTTTTTGAGCGTATTTCTAAAGCTCAAAATGAACAGAAGCAATTTATTGCCGATGCTGCTCATGAATTACGAACACCTGTGACTGCATTGAACTTACAAACCAAGATTTTGCTAAGCCAGTTTCCTGAGCATGAATCATTGCAAAACTTAAGCAAGGGTTTGGCGCGTATTCAGCATTTGGTGACTCAGCTTTTAGCATTGGCAAAGCAAGATGTAACTTTAAGTATGGTCGAGCCTACTGGTTATTTTCAACTCAATGATGTGGCATTAAATTGTGTGGAGCAGTTGGTCAACTTGGCTATGCAAAAAGAAATCGATTTAGGTTTTGTTAGAAATGAACCCATCGAAATGCATAGTATTGAACCTACTGTACATTCGATTATTTTTAATTTAATTGATAATGCAATTAAGTACACCCCGCATCAGGGTGTTATTAATATTTCAGTTTATACCGATCCAGATCACTACGCATGTATTCAAATTGAAGATAGCGGTGCAGGAATAGACCCTGAAAATTACGATAAAGTCCTTAAGCGTTTTTATCGCGTGCATCACCATCTTGAGGTGGGAAGTGGTCTAGGTTTATCTATTGTAGATCGTGCAACTCAAAGGCTTGGTGGGACTTTAACTCTCGATAAGAGCTTAGAGCTTGGCGGTCTTTCTGTATTAGTGAAATTACCTAAAGTCTTACATTTACATGAAACAAGAGTATGATTACGTAAGTTCTTGTTTCACTTGTTTTTCAAACTCAAAACGATGAATACAAATCGCATAAAATAAAATATTTATTGCCCAAACGACCCAGCCTGTCCATAAGTTATGGCTTAGAAAATGTGCTCCTCGCATCATTTGCGCCCAACCCATCATGAAACCTAATAAAATACCGGAGAATAAATAAAAGTAAGCACGTTTAGGTTGTTCAAGACGATAAACAAAATAACCTGTCATTAAAATAAAACCTGCACTTGCATGACCGCCTGGAAAACAATGGCCATGTTTAGCGCTAAAGTCCCAAATATAGCTTCCTAAAGTATTAGGGTGAACCATATTCCAAGGGCAGGCGTGAGCAGATTGTGACTTTATTAGGCCAACTATACTGCTACCGAGCATACTGACAAAAAACATATAGCCATATTGCCAGCGATAAGGTTTTAATTTTTTTAATTTAAATGACGCAAGCCATAAACCAAAAAAGATAACATAAACGGCGGTGATGATTTGTTTTACAATTTCATGATTAAGTCTTTCAAGATACCAATTGTCCCGATTGAAAAAATGACCTGTTGAATCAATCCAAGGTTGGATGAGGTACATATCAATTTTTCCACCGACTGGAAATACAAATAGAAGAATAAAAAAACTGAAAAAAAGAAAGAGAATATTAATTTGGAAAAAAAGTTTTTGATTAGTCATTCTGATGCAATATCAATCGACAATAGGTGTGACTAATTACATAAAATTAACCTTAAATTGCTCTTAAACTATACTGGTGAAAGAAGTTCAATTTTCCATAAAAAATAAAAAAGCGACGAGTAGTATCGTCGCCTTAAGCACTTTAGAAAGTATTAAAACATACCTTCTTCAGAGTTTGCTGAGATCTTATGAATAGATAAGTCTGCACCACGGAACTCATCTTCTTGAGATAGGCGAATGCCAATGGTCGCTTTAAGGATGCCATAAACAATAAAACCGCCAGCCAGTGCAATAGCAATCGCGAGTGCTGTACCGATGAGCTGAGAGATGAATGATACGCCGCCTAAACCACCTAGCCATTTTTGACCAAAAATACCTACGGCAATACCACCAAATGCACCGCATACACCATGTAGCGGCCAGACACCAAGAACGTCATCAACTTTGAGTTTGTTTTGGGTATAGGTGAATAGATACACGAACATAGCACCCGCTGCACCACCAATCACAAGAGCACTGACTGGATGAACAATGTCAGAACCTGCGCAAATAGCGACTAAACCTGCAAGTGGACCGTTGTGTAAGAAACCAGGGTCATTTTTCCCAATCGCATTTGCTGTAATCGTTCCGCCGACCATTGCCATAAGTGAATTAATCGCAACGAGACCGGAGATTGCATCAACACGCTGTGCACTCATCACGTTAAAGCCAAACCAGCCTACAATTAAAATCCATGAACCAAGCGCCAAAAATGGAATAGAAGAAGGTGGGTGAGCACTTACACGACCATCTTTCTTATAACGGCCAGAACGTGCGCCCAACAAAATGACAGCAGCAAGTGCAATCCAACCGCCCATAGCATGTACTACGACTGAACCGGCAAAATCATGAAAAGCTGCGCCAAAAGTTGTTTCTAACCACTTTTGCAGACCGTAGTTGCCATTCCAGACCATTCCCTCGAAGAACGGATAAACCAGTGCAACCAATGCGAGTGTGGCAATCGCTTGTGAACGCATTTTTGCGCGTTCTGCAATACCGCCAGAAATAATGGCGGGAATGGCCGCAGCAAAAGTGAGTAAAAAGAAGCAACGCATAAGGTTATAGCCATGATCACTTGATAAAACCGTACCATCATGAAAGAAGTGCTGACCATACGAAATGTAGTAGCCAACAAAGAAATATGCGATTGCGGAGAGGGCAAAGTCAGTCAGAATTTTACTAAGCGCGTTCACCTGATTTTTGTGGCGAACTGTACCAAGTTCCAAGAATGCAAAACCTGCGTGCATGGCAAGAACCAAAACTGCACCAAGTAATAAGAAAAATAGATCTACATTTTGCATAGCATGCTCGAAAAAAGTGCTAAATTCCATTTTGGAACAAATCTGAGTCTGTAAATTGCACCAAAATAGATTTAAGGAATCTAAAAACCTAAGTTTGTCGAAACAAACTCAATTGCATAAAAGTGAATATGCAATAAGCGCACCAATTTGGATTGAAATAGGGGATTTTGGCGATAAATGGTGCGTTGATTTATTCAAGATAGGGCAATAAGGGCGCTTTTTACGTTACAAGTCATCTAATATGTTGATAAATTGATCTGAAAGAGATCGTTATTAAATTTTTAAAAATTATCTATATTCAATTAATGATCGGACCAAACCTCTTGAGCAACTTCAATAAATGCTTTTACGGCTGGACTGATGTGTTTCTTATTTTTTACTGCAAGACCAATAGAACGTTTAAGGTTTGGTTTAAATGGTCGTTTAACTACGTTTGGATAAAGCGAGAGTAACTCTTTGGTGATTACCATATCAGAGACAATCGAAATCCCTAACTGGTTGTGGACCATACTCACAATACTTAGAATTTGTGAAACATAAAATTTGATATCTGGTTTGACATTAAAATTTTTTAAAATTAATTCGACCTGATGTCGACTACCCGCCATTGTCATAATGAAAGGACAATTTTCTAGCTGTGCTGGATCAATATAGAGTTGCTGCGCGAGCGGGTAACCACTCGGAATTAGGGCCACAAAACGATCTTCAATTAAGGGAAATGTATCAAAACGCTCATCTGGCATAATCAAAAAACCAACTTCGATGCGTCGCTCTAATAACCACTGAGCAACTTCTTTATCTTCACCTTCATCGATATAAATTTCGATTTTTGGGTAGCGTTGCCGAAAGGTTTCTAAAATTTCAGGCAATAGATAAATAGAGGATGAAGCCCCAAAAGATCCAATACGTAGTGTGCCTTCGTTTAAACCATGGATTGCAGCCACTTCTTTTTCTAAAGTGTCCGAAATACTCAATAGCTCTTTTACATGGGTCAATAGCTGCTGACCTGTCGTCGTCAGCTCAATATCACTTTGAGTTCTTGAAATCAGGTTAATGCCCCATTGTTGTTCTAATGATTTAAGCGCATGGGAAACTGCCGATTGTGAAATTCCCAGCTTTTCTGCTGTAGCAGTAAAGCTTTTTAGTTCAGCAATGAGTGCAAAAATTTCAAGCTGGGTAAATGTCATATTGTACTTATTATGAGTAAAAACTCATTTTATCATGAGTTTTCATTATCTTTAATATATGAGTAAGCCAAGGTAGTTCCTAAACTAGCAAGCCCCCAACAAAACTCGAGAAAAGAAATGAATAGCATTGTTTTATCTCTTTTTCCTTTAGTTGCACTAATTGCATCGGGATACTTATTTAAAAAATATCGTTTTTTTAGTGATGAGTTTTGGGCTGGGGCAGAGAAGCTCAATTACTATATTTTATTCCCCGCTTTGCTTTTTAGTACGCTCTCGACTGCAAAAATTGATTTACAAAGCTTGAGTACAGCCATTATTGCGATGTTAATTGTGGTTTTAGCAGTGACCGCTTTTTTATACATACTTCGAATGTTTTGGCACATACCACCCGCACGTTTTGGTGTGCATGTACAAAGTATGGTTCGCTTTAATACCTATATTGGTTTGGCTTTAGTCACTTCGCTTTTTAAAAGTGAAGGAATGGCAATTCTGGCAATTTTATTGGCGCTTTGCATTCCGCTTGTGAATGTTATTTCGGTGCTTGCTCTAACCTCTAAAGAACACATGGCAATTAAACCTGTTTTGATTGCACTCCTTAAAAACCCTTTAATTGCATCGTGTGTGGTCGGGGCAGCAGTCAATGCACTGCATATCCCGATTTGGGAAGGCTTTACTCAGTTTATTAAGCTTTTTTCAGTGTCGAGTTTGCCACTAGGTTTGTTATGTGTTGGCGCAGCTTTGCAGTTTATGCAAATTAAAAAAGACATTATGGTATTGGCAGCAGACACGTTTGCACGACTTTTAGCAGTACCTGCTTTAGCTTACGCGGTCTGTACGTGGTTTGGTTTACCAAGCTTGCAAACACAAATTTTAGTCATTTTCTTTGCGCTACCGACTGCTTCCGCTTCATACATTTTAACCAAAGTTTTGGGTGGTGATAGTCAGCTTATGGCAGCCGTGATTAGCTTTCAAACCTTATGTGCTGCCGTGACTTTGCCATTAGTGATTTGGTGGATTTCTTAAAATATAAAGTTTGGGCAAATTACATTCTATTTTCTAAAAATGAATAGGCTGATTCTGACTTAAAGAATGCTTAGCTACCTTCCTCATCTGATTATTGCTACACTTTTTTCTTTTTCGGGTGGATGAGTATGTCCTTTGATCTCAAAGTGAGCTTGCAGCAAAGGTCTGAACCATCTGCACAGCAGAAAAAACTGAATCGCCTGATTGATAAAATAGAACAGCAAAAAGTTAGTCTGAGCACATGGCAAAATGCACAAGCTGAGATTCAACAATACATACGACAAAAACTGATGCCTGTATATAACGATTTACATACAGTGCTATTTCAGCAGTTAGAGCAACTTTGGAATATATTACATAGCCATGAGTTTTCCAAAGCAGACATACAACAACTGGATGAAAAAATTGCCCAGCTTGCGCAAATGTTGAAGCGCTCCAAAATGCTGTCTGCTGAACAGTTGGAGTTAGTGAAGCAGATCGATAATTTTTATCAGCAACATACACAAGAGTCAGCAAAGAAGAATAAAAAAGCTCGGCGAGTAGAATTTGAATATGAAGAAAATGCTGATCAAGGTTCAGAGTTTGAAGAAGACTTTGAAAAGTACGCTGCCGAGCAACAACAAGCGCGTGAACAAGCCAAACAGCAAAGACAGCAACAAAAACGTGAACAAGCTGAGCAAATGGCAGCGCAGTCGTTAAAAACAGTTTATTTAAAAATTGCCGCGATGATTCACCCAGACCGTGAGCAAGATGAAACCAAAAAAGAAGAAAAAACTGAGTTGTTCCAACAAGCAAGTCAGGCCTACGAAAAGCAGGATTTGTTTTATTTACTCAAACTCCAGTTACAGCTTGAGCAGAACAAAGGGCTAGGTGCTAAAGAATTATCTGCCGAGCAGTTGCGGTTTTATAAACTGGCTTTAGATGCACAAAGTCAGCAACTTGAAAGTCAAATTGGTGAGATTTTAGATTCGTTTCAGTTAGCAAAGAATGTAAAAGCAGAGCATGTACATATTAGTGATGTGTATAAAGCTATAAATGCTGATTGTGCTGAGTTAAAACAACAGTTGAAGTGGGAAAAAGAGCGTTTAAAGCATATGAAAAAAGTGAGTGGGGTAGAGATGTTGTTGGGGCAGGGGGTGCTTTAATTATCTTTGATAAGCCTATTGGTATATTCAACTGATGACAACAGTAATTTGCTATGAAAATGTATTTGCTACAATGAGGTTGCTAATAAATTGTGAACTTAGTAAATTTAAAAATTATAGCTATTTCAATATGAGACTATATAAGATTAAGAATAAAGATTTTTCTCTCAGTTTATAGAGGATATCTTATATTAAATTTAAAAAATAAACATTTTTATTAGTAGTTTAGGAGTGAAGTGTGTTGAGTAGGGAGATGTATGAAGATATTAATGATCTTATTCGTGATTTAAATCTGGATCCTAAAGATTGGATTAATGAGGTAAATCTTTTTTTCACTAGTCATAAGTTTTATGAGAGTACTAATGTTGATATCAGTATTTATCCTAAGTATTTTAATGAAAATAATTTTGGTGTTACTGAGTGCCAAAATTGTTTAAAGAAGTATAAACCTAATTGGCTGGCAAAAAGGCCTCCTACTTCAATGTTTAGGGATCGTGCAGGTAATTTTTTGCGTCAAGAAAGTATACATGAAATTTGCGATAATTGTGGTCATACACTCCAAATTAAATTACCAATGAATAGCTTGGATAGAGTTGTCGGTATTTATGGAGATGAAGCTTTTAGGGAATTAAAAAAGAGTAAATTGTATGTCTATTCATGTGTAAGTTTTTTAGGAGATGACAGTCAAAAACAGAATCTTCTTATGCAATTTAATGAAATTAAAAGGAATTTAGTACCATCTATAGAGCCAAAAGAATGGGTATTTCATGTAAAAGATTTATTTACGACCGAGAGTAGAAGAAAAAATATTATATTTCAACATATTGAACATTCTTCTGTTGTAGTCAATCAAGTTAATAAAATAATAGAAATTATAAAAGAATTTGTTCAAAAAGATTTATTAAAAGTTCATGTAGCTTTAGCAAGAATTAGTCCAAAGAAATTATCTCCACAAATAGAAAAAAAAATTAAGAAAGAAGTTTTTTCCTCTCTAACTTTTACAAATATAGTGGAATATACATCTAAAGGTTTATCTCCAGAATTTATATTTGAACGTACTCAAGATGACGGATGGGCAAAAAATTTATTTACACAATCACGATTAACATTGATGTGGAGTTTTATTACTCACGGATTGCCAATAAAACAGCCGAAATTTGTATTACCAAACCATGATTTTTTGTTGGAAATAGCTGATATTATTTGTTTTTGTGTAGCTAGATATATTTTTGTGCAAGATAAAAGATATAACTATAAGGATAAAAATTATAAGGTTGAAATAGATATAAAAAATCTAGGACCAATTCAATATATTTATAATCATAGAGATGGAATTGATATAGAGATTACAGAAGGTATATCGAAAGCAAGAAGAATGCATTTATTAAGCTAGTTATTAATTTACTCCGTTATTTAAAATATTTTCTAATTTTTTTTGAATTTTGAAATATTCATCAATATTTTCATCTTTTTGTGCTTGATGAGCGAAGTAGTGCATTAGGCTAAAATTAAAAATTATCTTCTGGAGCTCTATTTCAAATGTTAAAGAGATGTATTTATTTGAATTAATTTATAGTTATCTCCTATAAAAAACTCAATTGAGAGAGGGAATCAAATTACCGCATTAAAGCGCAGCAATTTTTTCCCATATTCGCTTTAACTTTATCTAACTAAGCAGCAAACTCAGTAAGCTTCGCTTTTTCACCGTCAACCACCGCTGCTGGTGCTTTAGACATAAAGCTTTCATTTGCAAGTTGGCCCGCGATTTGGTAGATAGCTTATGAAATAAGAAATTATTGAGATTAGATTTTTTATAAAATATAGTGTGGAAATTATAAAAAGTAAAAGATCGAATTTATGAATGAAAAATTTATTCAATTATCAAAAGAACTTAAACATAGACCTATTTTAGACAAGGCTTTAGTTCATTTCCCTAACTTACCTTTAATTGCTATTGATTGTGGTTGTGGCGCTGGCAATGAATCTGCTTATCTACTCTCAAAGGGATTTAATGTTCATGCTTTTGATATTTCAATTGATGCACAAAAAGTCTGTGCTGAGCGATTCAAAGATGACTCTAAATTTACTTTCTATCATGAATCTTTTGAAGACTTTAATTTCCCGTCTGCAAGCTTAATTATTGCCTCATCAAGTCTATTCTTTTGTGAGCCAAGCTATTTTTATAGTGTAATTAAACGAATTATAAATGCACTTCCTGAAGGCGGAATTCTGGTAGTTGATTTATTGGGGATTCAAGATGAATGGGTTATTAGAGAACCTACAAAATTTATAGGTTTTACTTACCAAGATATTGCCTATTTGTTTTTATGCGAGTTTAATTTATTGTTTCATAAAGAAATTAATGAAAATTTACCTTTATTGAATGGTTATATAAAATCATGGCATCTTCATATGCTGATTTTACAAAAAAAGTAATTTCTAAATATAGAAAAACCCAGAACCTGTTTGCACAGATTCTGGGTTCGTTTACTTAAAAAAGCTTAAAGCGCAGCAATTTGCTCCATATTCGCTTTAACTTTATCTAACTGCGCAGCAAATTCAGCAAGCTTCGCTTTTTCACCTTCAACAACCGCTGCTGGTGCTTTAGATACAAAGCCTTCATTTGCAAGTTTATTTGCAATTTGATCGTGTTGCTTTTGGATTTTATCCAAGTCTTTCTGCAAACGAGCAAGCTCAGCTTTAGGGTCGATTAAGCCCTTCATTGGTACAAATACCGATGCATGACCTACAACACTTGAAGAAGAAAGCGGTGGTTCTTGATCTTTACCTAAGAACTCAATACTTTCAACTTTAGCCAATGCTTTGAACAACGCTTCAATACGAGTAATTTGCTCACGTTCAGCATTAGAAATGTTTTGAAGTAATACTGGTAATAAACGCGCATTACCTAAGCCCATTTCACCGCGAATGTTACGTACCGCACCAATCAAACCTTGAAGCCATTGCATATCTGCTTCAGCTTGTTCATTGATTTTTGCTTGCTCAGGAATAGGATATTGAGCAGTCATAATTGTTGGGCCGCCTTGACCAAGCATTGGTGCAAGTGTTTGCCAGATTTCTTCTGTCAAATATGGCATTAATGGATGAGCCAAACGTAATGATGCTTCCATGACAGCAAGCAATACACGGCGTACTTCAGCTTTACGTTCTTCTGAAACTTCTGCATCGTTTAGAACTGGTTTAGTTAACTCAACGTACCAGTCACAGTATTCATTCCAGATAAAGTCATAAATTGCTTGAGCAGCAAGATCTAAACGATATGTTGCAAACGCTTGGTGTACAGCAGCTTCAGCTTTTTGCAGACGGCTGATAATCCATTGTTCTGGAAGTTCCCAAAGATCAGGACGAGCGTCGGTACCAACAGTTTGGCCTTCAACATTCATCAGAACGAAACGAGTTGCGTTCCAGATTTTGTTACAGAAGTTGCGGTAGCCTTCAACACGTTTTAAGTCGAACTTAATGTCACGACCCGTGTTTGCAAGGGCACAGAACGTGAAACGAACTGCGTCAGTACCATAAGCATTAATGCCTTCTGGGAACTCTTTGCGCGTTGATTTTTCAATCTTCGCTGCATCTTTCGGGTTCATTAGGCCAGTCGTACGTTTTGCGACTAAGCTTTCTAAATCAATACCGTCAATCAAGTCTAATGGGTCAAGAACGTTACCTTTAGACTTCGACATTTTCTGACCTTCACCATCACGTACCAAGCCGTGAACGTAAACCGTCTTAAATGGAATTTGAGATGAACCATCTTCATTTTTCATGAAGTGCATGGTCATCATGATCATACGGGCAACCCAGAAGAAGATAATGTCAAAACCAGTCACCAACACATCAGTCGGGTGGAAAGTTTTGAGTTCAGGTGTTTGTTCTGGCCAACCTAAAGTCGAGAATGTCCAAAGTGCAGATGAGAACCATGTATCAAGTACGTCTTCGTCTTGTTTAAGCTCAACATCGGCCGCGATGTTATTTTTCGCGCGAACTTCTTCTTCGCTACGGCCAACATAGATGTTGCCATCAGCATCGTACCAAGCTGGAATACGGTGACCCCACCAAAGCTGACGTGAAATACACCAGTCTTGAATGTCACGCATCCATGCCATGTACATGTTGCTGTACTGCTCTGGAACAAACTTAATACGACCATCTTGAACCGCTTCAATTGCAGGCTCAGCAAGCGGCGCAATTTTTACGTACCATTGGTCAGTCAATAATGGCTCAATGATCACACCTGAACGGTCACCGCGTGGCGCTTTTAAGTCATACGGTTGGATTTGGTCTAACCAGCCTTCAGCTTCCGCTTGAGCAACTAATTTTTTACGTGCTTCGAAGCGCTCTAAACCAGCATAATCTGCAGGTGCAGTAATGGTTTTAGAAATTTGTTCACCAGCTTTGGCAATATATTCAAACTCACCTAAAACTTCGGCGTTTTTGTTGAAGATATTAATGATTGGCAAGCTATTGCGTTTACCTAACTCATAGTCATTAAAGTCGTGAGCAGGAGTGATTTTTACACAGCCCGTACCAAAGTCTTTTTCAACGTAGTCGTCAGCAACGATTGGAATTAAACGACCAGTAATTGGTAATACAATATTTTTACCAACAAGGTGTGCATAACGCTCATCTTCAGGGTGAACAGCAACAGCAGTATCACCAAGTAATGTTTCAGGACGAGTCGTTGCAACGACTAAATAGTCTTTGCCATCTTGAGTTTTAACTGATTTATCTTCAAAGAAATATTTAAAGTGCCAAAGTGAACCTTTTTCTTCTTTGCTTTCTACTTCAAGGTCAGAAAGCGCAGTTTGAAGTTTAGGGTCCCAGTTTACTAGGCGCTTACCACGGTAAATTAAACCGTCTTCGTGTAAACGAACGAATACTTCTTTAACGGCGTTTGATAAACCTTCATCCATCGTGAAGCGTTCACGTGACCAGTCTACCGAAGAACCTAAGCGACGAATTTGTTTGGTAATTGTGCCGCCAGATTGTTCTTTCCATTCCCAAACTTTTTCGATGAACTTTTCACGGCCTAAGTCGTGACGAGTAATACCTTGTAAGCCAAGTTGACGCTCAACAACCATTTGAGTTGCAATACCAGCATGGTCGGTACCCGGTTGCCACAAAGTGTTTTTACCCATCATACGGTTATAACGGGTGAGGGCATCCATAATGGCATTGTTAAAGCCATGGCCCATGTGCAAACTACCAGTGACGTTTGGTGGTGGAATCATGATACAGAATGATTCACCGTGACCAGAAGGTTTGAAGTAACCTTGTTCTTCCCACGTTTTGTACCACTTCTTTTCGATCTCGGTTGGATCGTAGGTGGTGGCAATATTTTGAGCGGTTTGAGCGTCAGTCATAGTAGCTTAGATCGAATATGCATAAAAAATTGCATCTATTGTAGCAAAAAATTGCCTCGAAATTAATGTGCTGAAAACAGATAAACGGTTTTGTATTTTTTTCAAAAAACGGTAGATTTATGAAGCATGGATCACAATTTAATCGTGTAGCGGCACGGCAGAAAAATTACAAAAGAATTGAAAAGGGATGCGACACATGAGCTACAAAGTTTTTTTAAAGATTTCCGATTCAACCTATACCCAATTTGCTTCAATTCGAGAGAAATTACATGCTGGGGTAAGAGAAAGCCAGTCGAAAGTATTGGGGGACGTTCTTTCCGATTTGTCGTGTGAAATTATTGAGCAAGTTTTCTCTGTATTGTTAAAGGATGAGCAAGACAACTCTACCATGACTCAAAAACAGCGGTATGAGTCCGAGAAAGTTCTTCAGCAAATTTTAGATACTTTCCGAAAATATATGCCTTGGTCAGTCTCTTTTTTCGGTAATGAAAGACTTTTACCTTTAGTTGATTATATGACCTCACTCATGAAAGAACGTGAGCAAGAGGTTTATATTACATACCCGATCACACCTCAACTTGTACAACAGGCCCAAACGCTGACGGAACAAATACGTGAGGGCAATATGCAAAGCGTAGAAAAAGCTTTTCAGACCTTGATTCAAATTGTGGATTTAGGTGTAACAAGCCTAGTACGTGAACCTAAAAAACGTTTAAAATTTAATTTGGTTGTCGATAAAACCCTAAATGGGGTCATTAATATGACAACGCATTTGGGCTATAAACGTTTGGAAAAATTGGGGACGCAGGTTGATCAAACGACCGCAACTCACTATATCAACCACTTTTTGGCCTTCATGCATCAAGCAGCATAATTTAAAAAGATAATAGGAAGTTAAAATGGCCAAACTTGATACTTTGCAAAATAAAGTGGTGTGGATTACGGGAGCCTCTTCCGGTTTAGGTAAAGCTTTAGCTGGTGAGTTTGCTTTGCAAGGTGCTCAAGTGATTTTAACTTCGCGTCGCTTTGAAGAGTTAGAAGAAGTTCGCGTTGGTTTACTCCATCCGGATCAGCACTTGTCGGTAGTTGCAGACATTACCAATCAAGAGCAAGTTCAAGAGGCTTATGAGCAGATTTTAAAAGCAAAAGGACGAATTGACTGGCTTATTAATAATGCGGGTTTAAGTCAGCGTGCTCTAATTCAAGACACCACAATGGCAACAGAACGTGCCATTATGGAAGTCGATTATTTCTCACAAGTCGCATTAACCAAAACTGTGTTACCGACCATGCTTAAACAAAAGTCTGGCCGAGTCGTATTTGTCTCTAGCGTGGCAGGGCTTTTAGGTACGCAGTACCGTGCGAGTTATTCGGCTGCTAAAGCTGCTATTCATATGTGGGCCAACAGTTTACGTGCCGAAGTTGCCGATCAGGGTGTTGAGGTTTCGGTTATTTTCCCGGGCTTTGTAAAAACTAATGTTTCGTTTAATGCACTAAATGGTGCAGGGCAACCTCAAGGCCACCAAGATGAAGCAATCGAAAATGGACTAGAGGCCGATGTTTTTGCAGAACAGTCAGTTAAGGCATTAATGCAAGGACAGGAATATATTGTAGTGGGTGGTACTAAAGAAAAATTAGGCGTGATGGTTTCCCGTATGTCACCGAAACTACTCTATAAAATGATCCGGAAAACAAAAGTGAAATAAAAAAAAGATTTCGCCGTGCTAAATTGGTGGAAAAACCCGCATAGAAGGTTCACCATGGATCAAGACTACCATCGTATTTTAGAGGTCATTACGCGTTTTCAATTGGTTTTTGACCAGAAAAATTGGGATGCGTTTGATGAGTTGTTGGCCGATCAACTTGAGGTGGATTATTTGCAGTTTAGAGGGGAGCCTTTATGCGTGGTGTCTTGTCATGAATATAAAGGTTCACGGCAACAAGCTTTGTCACATTTGCGGCTACAACACAATTTAAGCAATCCTCTTATTCGGATTGAACAAGACCAAGCATGGTTAGAATGTAATTATCAAATTTATCGTTTTTCGGAAAATGATTATTTTCATTCTTTTGGTCGCTATTATTTTACTTTGGCAAAACAACAGGGCATATGGAAAATTACCGGAATTTGCCAACACTTAACTAAAAATATTGGCAATCCGCGTATACATTTTTCTGCTATGGGGCAGTGTTAATCTTTGACTGCTGTTCCGTAGGCAAATACCTCTACCATTCCACCTTGCATACCCAGTTCGGTTGTACTCAGCCGAACTCCCATAATGTGATTGGCACCGACACTTTGAGCTTGTTGTTTTAGTCGTACAATCGCCTCGCGGCGAGCACGTTCAACAATACTTTCATAACTGGTCAGCCGACCGCCTAAAATATTTTTTATAGAGGCCAGCACATATTTAAAGTAGTCATGCGAAATAACTACATTACTGCTAATAAAATGGCCTAACTGATCACTTGTGGCAAAACGATTGGTATCAATTCTGATATGGGCAAATTGTTGCTCTTTTTCTAGAAGTTCATTTAAATGTTTTCGTTCAATATGGCGGCCAAAAGCCCAACCAATACTGAAAAGAATGAGAAAAATAACAAGCTGAAAAATAAGATTGTCCATTTTCTACCTATGCATTAAATGGATCGGGCAGATGAGGTGCTTGAGGCTGCACAACCACTGCTGTGCCATATACGAATAACTCAGAAGCACCTTGGGCAATATTTGAGGTAGAAAAACGAATACCAACAATTGCATTGGCACCAAGTTGCTGGGCTTTTACAATCATACGTTGCATAGCCTCTTGGCGAGATTCTTCTAATAATTCGGTATAACCAGTAAGTTCACCACCTACAATATTCTTTAAACTTGCCATCAAGTCGCGACCCACATGCTTACTACGGACGGTACTTCCGTAAACAACATCCAGCTGCTTTAAAATTTGGTGGCCTGGAACACTTTCTAAATTACTTAATAACATTGTTTTTTATCAAACTAAATTTCTTAAGCTTTCAAGATAAAAAATATTCAGATGAGTTGCAATAAAAAAGCCCACCGAAGTGAGCTTTTATAAGAAAGTGATTTAAAACTTATTGCTTTTTAAGTTCAGCACTAGATGGTTGGTGTACCACTGTATCTGAAGTATTTGCTTTTAAACCACCACCTAGAGTTTTGTATAACTCGATTTGGTTGTTTAAGTTTGCTTGTTGAAGCAATAACAAACCTTGTTCAGCTGCATATGAAGAACGCTGCGCATCAAGAACAGTCAAGTAACTATCAATACCGGCACGGAAGCGGGCATTTGAAAGTGTGTAGTTGCGGTTAGTTGCTTCTACTAGACGTTGTTGTGCGGTTAAACGCTCGCCAATATTGGCACGAGTTGCAAGCGCGTCATTGACTTCACGGAAAGCCGACTGAACTGATTTTTCATAATCAGACAATGCAATTTTCTGATCGGTTTCAGAAATTTTTACATTGGCACGGCGTGTACCCCAGTCAAAGATTGGTAAATCTAAGCTTGGACCAACTGACCATACAAAACCACCAGACTTAAATAGATCACTTAAGTCAGTTGATGCATAACCAGCCGAACCTGTTAAGCTAATGGTTGGGAATAAACGTGCTTTTGCAGCACCAATATTCGCACCCGCAGCGCTTAAGTTGTATTCAGCAGCTTTTACATCTGGACGGTTATTTAACAAGTCACTTGGTAAACCGGCAGTAAACACATTTTGTTGAGCAATGCGTTTTACAGGTTGTGTAGGTAACAAGTTTTGTGGAACAGGTTGACCTACAAGCAAGTTCAACAAGTTTTGTGCTTGAGCAATTTGAGTTTTGTAGTTCGCTACATCATTACGCGCAGTTTCTACAGAAATCTGTGCTTGACGTAATGGAACTTCACTGTCGATACCTACATCAAAACGTTTTTTGTTGAGATTGTAAGAATCTAACTGTGCTTTAAGCGTTTGCTCTGCCAGTCTTAAGTTTGCTGTTGCAAACGAATAATTTAACCATGCTTGAGCAACTTGGCTAATCAGACTGATTTGAGTCGAATCACGAGCACTTTGTGTTGCAAGATAACTATCTAAAGCAGCATCTTTGAGGCTACGAACACGACCCCAGAAATCTAGCTCATAAGCAGTTACACCCAAACCTACTTGATAAGTAGAGTAGGGATTATTCGGATCACGGCTTTGAGAAACCTGACGAATTGCACTACCACTTGCTCCGATTGTTGGAAGCTGGTTGTTCTGTGTAATCTGATATTGCTGTTGAGCACGTTCAATATTGAGCGTTGCTGTACGTAAGTCACGGTTATTGGCAAGAGCCAAATCAATCACTTCAAGCAAACGCGGGTCAGCAAAGAACTGTTTATAACCCTGTTCAGCAATAGACGTACCAGAAGCGCTGTTATATGCATAGCTTTGTGGTATATCGGTTTTCACGACTGGTTCTGGGCCGCGCATGCTTTGACAAGCTGCCAAAGCAAGCGCAAGTGCAGATACCGCAATGCTACGACCTGAAATAGACCATACTTTTTGCATCACGATTTATGCTCCTGAGTGTTTATGGTTTTTGGTTTGTACTTAAAGATACTACGAATCCACACATAGAATACAGGGATAAAGAAGATACCTAAGAACGTCGCGCTGAGTACGCCACCAAGTACACCAAAGCCTACAGAGTGCTGACTTCCTGCACCGGCACCTGTTGAAAGTGCAAGTGGAAGTACACCGAAACCGAAGGCAAGGGTGGTCATGATAATTGGACGTAAACGCATTTTTGCAGCATGTAAGGTTGCATCAAGTAGATCTTCACCTTTTTCCTGCAATTCTTTTGCGAATTCAACAATCAAGATCGCATTTTTTGCAGAAAGACCGATAACCGCAATAATCGCTACTTGGAAGTAAATGTTATTTGAGAGATTTGGATCTCCTTTAATAATCATGCCCAAGTAGGTCAATACGATTGCACCAATGACACCAAGTGGTACCACAAGTAAAACCGAGAACGGAATTGACCAGCTTTCATATAGTGCAGCCAAGCAAAGGAATACGATTAACAATGAAAGTGCGTATAAGAACGGCGCTTGAGCACCAGACTCACGTTCTTCAAGTGATAAGCCTGTCCATTCATAGTCGAAACCTTGTAAGCCCATAGAAGGTAACTTACCAATAATTTCTTCCATTGCTTTCATAGCATCACCAGAGCTCACGCCAGGTGCAGGTGTACCTTGAATGTTAACTGATGACACACCGTTATAACGTTCGAGACGTGGAGAACCATACGTCCATTCGCCTGTAGCAAACGCCGAGAATGGAACCATCTCACCTTTGTTATTACGTACATACCATTTGTTTAAGTCTTCAGGCATCATACGGCTGCCCGCATCACCTTGAACATAAACTTTTTTCACACGACCACGGTCAACGAAATCGTTAATGTATGAGCCACCCCATGCAATACGCATTGTATTGTTGATTTCGGCAATACTAACGCCCATAGCACCAGCTTGAGCCTGATCTACATTAATTTGATACTGAGGAGTATCTTCCTGACCATTTGGACGTACACCTACAAGACGTTTATCTTGTGATGCCAAACCTAAAATCGTGTTACGAGCTGCAATCAGTTTCTCATGGCCTTGACCACTTGAGTCTTTAAGCTGCAAGTTAAATCCGGCAGTTACACCAAGTTCAGGCATTGCTGGAAGCTGTAACGGCATAACGTATGATGCATCTTTAATGATCATATTTAATGCCATACCACGCTGAATCAATGAACCAATTTGAGTTTCTGGTGTCGTACGTTTGCTCCAGTCTTTCAACTTAACGAAGCCAATACCCGCGTTTTGACCAACACCTGTGAATGAGAAACCAGAAACAGTGAAAATAGATTCCACGGTATCTTTTTCATTCATAAAGAAGTTAGTCATGGTGTCAATCACTTTACCGGTACGGTCAAGCGTTGCATTTGGTGGTAATTGTACAAGTGTCATGACCACACCCTGATCTTCTTCTGGTAAGAATGAAGACGGGAGTTTTTGGAACAAGAAGACTAAAAGGGCAACTACAACAGCATAGAGCACGCCAGAGAAGATTTTGCCTTTAAGCATGCGGCTAACACCATTTTGGTAGCTATGCGACATGCGGTCAAAACCATTGTTAAAGCTTCTAAAGAAACGCGCAAAGATATTATTGCTTGGTTCTTTATTAGGATCATGCTGTTTCAAGATAGTTGCACAAAGTGCCGGTGTGAACGTCAACGCTACAATTAACGACAGAACCATTGCAGTTACAAGGGTAATCGAGAACTGGCGGTAAATTACACCTGTTGTACCACCAAAGAAAGCCATTGGTACGAATACCGCTGTCAATACGCTGGTAATACCTACTAACGCACCAGAAATCTGCTGCATTGAGCGAGAAGTGGCGGTAACCGGATCGGTATGGTCTTCACTCATCACACGCTCAACGTTTTCGACTACAACAATGGCGTCATCGACCAGAAGACCGATTGCCAATACCATAGCGAACATGGTTAAGGTGTTAATTGAGAAGCCAAAGATATTAATGACCGCAAATGTACCTAATACAACTACTGGAACTGCGAGCGTTGGAATAATCGTTGCACGCCAGTTTTGTAAGAATAGGAACATGACAATGAATACCAAAATCACAGCTTCAATTAATGTGTGTACTACACTTTCAATTGAAAGACGGATAAATGGAGTCGTGTCATAAGCCAATTTATCTGCAAGACCTGTTGGATAGTTCTTACGTAGTTCAGATAAACGTTGTTCAACTGCTTCGGCTGTGTCGAGTGCGTTAGCACCTGTTGCAATTTTAATTGCAAGACCAGCTGCCGGTTTACCGTTAAACTTCGAGTCAAATTGATAGTTATCCGAACCTAATTCTACGCGAGCAACATCTTTTAATCGAACCTCAGCACCTGATGCTGTGTTCTTTAAGAAGATATTTTTAAACTGTTCAGGAGTCTGCAATAAGCTTTGTGCATTTACTGTTGCGTTAAGAACTTGACCTTGTACAGCCGGAGCACCACCTAACTGGCCTACAGCAACTTGCGAGTTCTGCGCTTGTAAGGCAGTTGCAATATCACTAGGAGTAAGTTGATAGCTTGTTAATTTAGCTGGATCAAGCCAGATACGCATTGCGTATGAGCCACCGAAGACCTGTACCTCACCAACACCGGCAACACGGCTAAGTGGTTCTTTAATTGACGAGTTTACATAGTCTTTAATGTCAGAGTCTGACAGGTTGTTATCTGGTGAATAGAATGCAATAACTTGCAAGAAGCTCGCACCAGATTTAGTAACTGTTACACCTTGACGTTGTACATCTTCAGGTAAAAGCGCAGTTGCAGATTGCAATTTGTTTTGAACTTGAACCTGTGCAATATCAGGGTCAACACCTTGTTCAAAGTTTAATTGAATAGATGCCTGACCATTACCAGCACTGTTAGATGAAATATAACGTAAGCCATCAAGACCATTCATTTGTTGTTCAATGATCTGGGTTACAGTATTTTCAACTGTTTCAGCCGATGCACCAGGATAAGTCGCAGCAATCGTTACGGTTGGTGGTGCAATCGTTGGATATTGTGCAATAGGCATTTTTGTTAGCGTAAGAATACCCGCCAACATAATGACTAATGCAATCACCCACGCAAATATGGGGCGATGAATAAAAAATTGTGCCATTCAATCTACCCCTTATGCATTTGAAGCTGCTTTCTGTTCTGCTTGAGGTTTACCTGATTGAGCCGGTTTCGCAGCATTTGGTGCTGCACCTTGAGAGTTTGCTGGTTGAGCTTGATAAGGTTTTGCTGATACTTCTTGCCCTTCTTTAACTTTGGCAACACCATCAACAATGACTTTATCGCCGGCTTTTAAGCCGTTAGTCACAATCCAATTTTGTCCTTGAACACCAGAGGTTTCAACAGGACGGCTCTCAACAACCCCTTTAGCATTAACAAGCATTGCTACAGCTTGCCCTGTAGGTAAACGAGTAATGGCAGCTTGAGGAATCAGGTAAGCATTTGGAACAACGCCCTGAACAATTTGCGCAGTGGTATACATACCCGGAAGCAATAAATGATTCGGGTTAGAGAATACGGCACGTAATGTAATTGTTCCTGTATCTTGGTTTACAGAAGCGTCAGAGAAAGCAAGTTGCCCTTCGATTGGATAGGTAGAACCATCTTCAAGCTTTAATTTTACTTTCGTGTTGTTACTGTTATTTAAACTGCCTTTGCTTAGTTGTTGACGTAAACGCAATAACTCAGCACTAGACTGATTAATATCAACATAGATAGGATCTAATTGTTGAATCGTTACCAACGGGTCAGTCTGGTTTGCAGTAACCAAAGCACCAGCCGTTACTGAAGAACGACCAGATTGGCCAGAAATAGGAGAGCGAATTGTAGAATAACCAAGATCTACATTTGCATTTGTTACTTGAGCCTTAGCTGCTGCAACTTGTGCTTCTGCAACATTGACTTGACCAAGTAAGTCATCATATTCCTGTTTAGACACAGCATTACTAGAAACAAGTTGTTTATAACGATTTAACTTGGTACGTAGTGAAGCTAGATTTGCCTGTTGTTGTAGGAGTGATGCTTTTGCATTTTCTAACGTTGCACGGTTCGTTCTAGAGTCGAGCTCATAAAGCGCCTGACCTTCACGAACATAGCTTCCTTCAGCAAATAAACGTTTTAAAATCACGCCACTTGTTTGAGGACGAACTTCAGAAATTTGATATGCTGAAGTACGGCCTGAAAGCTCAACGCTTTGTTCAACACTTTGTGGTTGAGCAACAATAACACCTACTTCTGCAGGCGGCATTTTCTGAGCAGCAGCAGCTTGCTGTTTCTCATCGGAGCCTTTGCTACAACCAACAAGCGCGATACTTGTTGCTAATGCGCAAGCAGTAAGGGCTGGTGCCCAAAGCTTAGCCGACATCATTGTTCCACCTCGTTTAGATAAAATCTAAAAATATATTTGTTTTCTACTTAACCTACTTTGTGTTTGTAATAACCAGAGCCAAAGCAGTGCAATCCAAATAAAACCAATGCCCCAACCAGCGAGTACGTCTGTTGGGAAATGAACTCCTGCATATATTCTTGAAAGCCCCATACACACAAACCAAAGACAGGAGATCAAAACAATATAAGGAGAGTTAATGTTGTGCTTATGGCATAACATAATCATTGCCAGACAAGCCAGTGTTGATGCATAAACACTATGTGCACTTGGGAACGATGCACCGTAACTTTCAACAATATGATATGCCTCAGGAGGTCTAGGCCGGTTAACACACCACTTGAGCAGCCAACCCATGGTGATACTGCCAATAACTCCCAAGCTAATGAAAATAACAGTAATATATTTTTTATACCATGCTAAATATATACATACTAGAAAGGATAAAAAACATACAAAAGGCATGCCGCCTACGCGTGCAAGAAAGGTGGTTATAGTATTAAGATAATCTAAACGATGGTGACTCAATGTTTGAACGGTGAGCAAGTCCAAAGATTGAAGACTTGGTACAAAAAGACCAAGAACACCTAATCCTAAAAAAACGCAACCAATACAAAGCAATAGATAGGGCATAAACACACCTTTGCTTATTCATATAGTTTTTCACTATTGAACGCCGTTGAAAGTGTACTTGCCAGTACACTTTTTTTCAAGCCTGATAGATCATCGTAAATTCATTTTGAAATTTTTTTAACATTTGGAAAAACAATCACAACAAAATTGACGGACATCACATTTTGTGTACAAAGCAAAACATTTAATGTTCTGCTTTTTTTCCACTATTGGCTTGGGCATTTTCTTCTAATTCTAGAGGCTGTTTCGGTGGCCAAAAGAAGTCACTTGGTCGGGTAAGAAAATGGGTCATGACCAGTTTGGCTAATGGCTTCCATTGTTCAAAGCGAACTCGACGTGCACGTAATGCCACAATAATAGTGAGTGTGAAACTCACAAATAAGTTGGTGAGACCAATACAGAGTACGCCTAAAAATGAAACTATAATCAAGCCAATATCAGGACTACCATTAATAGTCATTAAACCTTGAATGAAGTTCGCTGACGCAAAGGCAATGTGACGAATATCTAGAGGTAGGCCCAAAATAAAGCCAATTGTTCCCATACTTCCTAACATTACGCCAAATAGGAAATTACCTGCGAGCGCCCCTAAATTACGTTCAATATATTCTGCAAAACGGTTCAGGCGTTCTTGCCCAAATAAGTTTCTTAAACGTCGATGTGCTTTTAAACGGGGTCCTACTTTTCTATAAACTGCCATGTTGTCGAAGTAGCCCGCAATTAGGCCAGATAAAAACAAACACACCCCAGCAATCGCTGCATGCGGAACGGCTAATGAGGTAAAAGGGTTTAGGCTATGTAATAGATAAGTTGCCTTGGTATGAGTTAATAAAGGCTCATCAAGATAGAACTGCCAAGCAAAGGTAATAAGAGCAGCAGTAGGAATTGCAATCGAGATATTACCCAAAATAGCAATAAACTGAGTTCGAATAATATTGATAATAAGTGCGGCTAATTCTGCAATTTGTGCCGTTTTAGAGCCTTTACGTTGCTGAACTGTGGCTGCAAGTGCGGCAGCTGTCATTGCGGGTTGTTTTGTTGCAACAGTAAAGTGCAATACATGAATCAGAATAAAGCCCAGTGAATAGTTCATACTGAACGTAAAGGCTTGCATGAGCGGAGCCATCGTCATACGTGCAGCAAGAATTTTTAATGAGGCCATACAGGCAATAATCACACCTGCACCAGCAGCGGCTTTATACATGCCCCAAAAGCCTTTGGTGTCTGTACTTACATAGTGTTCGCCAGTACGGCTTGCATTCTCTGTGACTTGAAAGGCAATAAGCTCACTGGTCGTGCTGAGTAACGAGCGGACACTTTTTTCACTATAATGTGCTTTAGTTAAGTCTGAAATTAAGTTTCCTAAAGAAACGTAACGTCCCTCGCTATCGTCTACAACTAGATAGAGTAATAATTCAATCCGATCTAAACACTGTTCAAGTAAAGACAAAAGATAGGTCAAACTTAAACTAACACCGATTCTTTTGGTCGCTCGACGTATTTTTAAAACGACGTCTCGACACTGCTCTAGCATTACAAATGCTTGAGAGGCATCAGGTGGTGGAAGCACAGCAATGTCGTTGCTAGAAATATCCTGTTTTTTGTACTTCTCTATAAACTCAATAATTTCACGGTTTTGTACCAAAAATGGCGATTCATATTCGGTTAACTCAGGTTGAGCGTTAATAAATTCAGGATAAAGACCAATACCACTAATACGGTAAGATAAGACAGTAATCGCCTTAATCATTTCTCGCTGAATGGCATGCTTTTCATCGACATTACTATTACTTTGCCCAATAAGTCCGAACAAAGTTGCCCAATCCTTGTCATCGACATTGTTTAACCAGATTGAATCACTTTCTAAATAGAAAATTTTTCCAATCAGAATTTTAAGCTGGCTTGCATCTTCAATAAGTGGCAGAAAATGGCCGCCAAGTCTTTGCCCAAGCTGGTTCCAGAAACCATCTAAAGACAAAATACCGCTATCTGCATATAAGCTGACTTGCTTATATTGATTAATGAGGCGTAATAAAAAGGTTTGTAAAAGGGCTGGAGCGGTAGGAGTAAGTAATAGGCTATCAATAAAGGCTTGTATTTTTTGCTCTATTTCATCCGTATCTTGAGGATCGGATGGCCGTAAAGCATTGACTAGGTCAATGAGAATATTTTCGTCAATAACAGCTTGAGGGTTTTCAAGCTGTTTCTGGATTTTAAAAAAATGTTCTGAAAAATTTATATGCATAGGCAAAATAATATCTACTGTATTCGATGTAATGCAAGCCGAGTTAAATTAATCAACGCTTGACGATAAGGTGTATCAGGCAAGATTGATAAGGCTTGCAGTGCTGCTTCTGTTTCTTCTTGGGCACGGCGCTGGCAATAGTCTAAAGCACCAGACTTTTGCACAATTTCAATCACTTTAGGTAATTGGTCAACACCACCAGTCGCAATACTGCGTCTGATAATGGCATGCTCTTCACCGGTTGAATGTGCTAATGCTGAAATTAACGGTAAAGTCGGTTTACCTTCCATTAAATCATCACCAATATTTTTACCTAATGTTTCAGCATCTGAAGTGTAGTCTAAAATATCGTCAATAATCTGGAATGCATTTCCGAAATGGCCTGCAAATAATCTTAAAGGTTCGCGGTAAGCTTCTTGCCCAGCCAAAATAGCCGCACCTTCGGTTGCAAGTTCAAATAAACGAGAAGTTTTCCCGTGAATAATTTTTAAATATGTTTCTTCGGTTGTATCCGGTTGATGCTGAGATTGGAGCTGTAATACCTCACCTTCAGCAATTTCACATGTACCTGTTGAGAAGTCTTTTAATAAGGTCATGTTGTTTAAATCAACCAAAAGGTCAAAAGCGCGGGCAATAAGGAAGTCACCAACCAATACGGCCGTTTGATTGTTCCATGTTGCATTTGCAGTAGGACGACCACGGCGAAGTCCAGATTCATCAACTACATCATCATGCACTAAAGTTGCGGTATGAAGCATTTCAATAATAGCTGCCAGACGCTGTGCATTTTGCATATTGTCGAGGCCGCAAGCGCGTGCTGCAAGTAAACACATGATTGGGCGCATACGTTTGCCGCCAGCTTCAACTACATGTTTACTCACTGACATGACCAAGCCGACTTTTGAGCTAATTCCTTCATTAATCAAGTGATCCATCGCAGCAAAGTCTGTAGCAACAGGAGCGAGAATGTCTTGCTTAAAATCGATGACCATATGAAGAAAAACCCCGTATTGGTAGATAAGTGGCGTTAGTGTATCAATTAAAAGTGCATTAAACAGGGAAACAAGCAATTGATATTAATCATTTGTATGTTCATGAAGAGTTCTTTGTTCTTTATTTCGGCAAAACGATGTGTTTCCGACAAAACAATAAATTTTAATAACGTCAACATGAATACAGCTTGTTCTTGTTGCAAGTTGTGTTTGGAACTGTATTTTAAATTCCATTCAGAATCAATGAAAAGTACTAAAATCAAATTGAAGCTATTTTTATTATGTAATAATGATGGCTTCTGTTGCTTAGTTAAAGATAAAGCACTTGTCGTTTGATCAAATTTCACTTAAAATCTGTCGCCTTGTATAACCCCAGTGGCGTTCGTTTTAAGATCGATATATCCCTTTATCGGCACGACGACACGGGCTGATTGGAGTACGTTATGTACGCAGTAATCCAAAGCGGTGGTAAACAGCACCGTGTAGTTGAGGGTGAAACCCTTAAAGTTGAATTATTGAAGGCTGAATCTGGCGCAACTATTACATTTGATGATGTATTAATGGTTGTAAACGGTGACAACATTCAAATCGGTGCTCCAGTTGTAGCTGGCGCTAAAGTAACTGCAGAAGTGATTGGTCATGGTCGTCACGACAAAATCCGCATCATCAAAATGCGTCGTCGTAAACACTACCGTAAACAACAAGGTCACCGTCAATGGTTCACTGAGTTGAAAATTACTGGTATTTCAGGCTAATCACGAGGAGTAAGAGACATGGCAACTAAAAAAGCCGGTGGATCGACGAAGAACGGTCGTGATTCAAACCCAAAAATGTTAGGTGTTAAAGTTTACGGTGGTCAAACTGTAACTGCTGGTAACATCATCGTTCGTCAACGTGGTACTGAATTCCACGCTGGTGCAAATGTTGGTATGGGCCGTGACCATACTTTATTTGCTACTGCTGACGGCGTAGTAAAATTCGAAGTGAAAGGTCAATTTGGCCGTCGCTACGTAAAAGTTGAAACTGTTTAAGTTTTAGCTTAAGAAAAAGCCCACATTTTGTGGGCTTTTTTTATGGAAATACATCAATATTGTCTTCATGATGATGAATGAAATTCTACAAACAACATGAATAACATAACAAAATATCTTATTTTCTCAATGATTAGCACAAAGTTTGTCGGTTAATATAAGTCTTGAATGAAGAGCTTGTTTAGCTGGATTAATTGAAAGGCTAGCAAGTTATCTTACAGCAACTAAAAAGGTGATGACATGAATATGCTTCGTAAAACCATGTGTGCTATTACACTCAGCGCCTCAGTGCTTGCTCCTGTAATGAGTACTACAGCGTTTGCTGCACCCGTAGCAGCACCGGAGCAACAGGCAATTGGGAACCTGGTAAATCAGTTATCAGGCTTACAGCGTTTGACTGCCGATTTTGAACAGACAACGAAAGCGAATACAAAAACTGTAGCACAGAAAAAAGGCTTAAGTGCTCAGCATATGAACCAGACATTTAAAGGTTCAATGAAAGTTGAACGTCCGGGGAAGTTTTATTGGGAAACTGTAAGTCCCTCTAAGCAAACTATTGTAACAAGTGGAAAAACAGTCTGGATTTATGACCCTGATCTACAACAGGCTGTGCGCCAAAGCCTAGATGATCAGGTCGCTGATACACCTGCTTTATTACTCTCTGGTAATACTAACCAAATCATGAAGTCTTACCGAGTAACTCAGCCAGATAAATCTAAGTTATATTTCACATTATTCCCTAAAAAAGAAGATGGAGCTTTCCAAAGCTTAACGATTAGTTTTGGTGCCAACAAAGCGCCTACACTCATGGTATTGCAAGATTCTTTAGGTCAAACGACTTATGTTCGTTTCAAGAATGTTAAAGTAAATGCCTCAATTCCAGCTTCAACTTTCAATTTTACGCCTCCGAAAGGTACCGATATTATTGATCAATAAGCCTGATTATTTAGAAAGCCATCTTTACGATGGCTTTCTTTTTATATATCAAGCCTAGATACATTTTTTAACCCCGTCTTAAACTTACGCTTTGTATAGTGGTAGGAGTGAGTTTACGGGGATTAACATGCAACTTTACGATAAAAAAATTATTTTCATTCTTCCAATGTTAGCTGCCATGGTTGCGGTGAGCGGTTGTCAGCCAAAATCTACGGCTAAAGATGAACAACCGGCTTCTAGTGCTTCAGTAAAAGAGCAAAAGCAAGCTGAAGTCCCTGTCATTCAAGCAAAAGTTGTTCCGGTAAAGCTGCCAAAACCTAAAGTTTGTCTTGAAGACGGCTGCACTGAATATGATTTTCAGACCGTACAAACCAATCAAAAATGGATTAATGATTATTTTACGAACCGTATAAAGAAAGCAGACCCGAATGCTTTTGCAAATTTGGCTGATAAACCTGTTGAGGTGCCGGAAGGGGAGCCGAGCTCAAGTCAGAGTGCAATCTATGTCCGTTATTTAGGGCAAAATTATAACCTTGCAACCTTTGCATTCCAGACATATTCATACTCTGCGGGGGCAGCACATGGTATGTCACATCAAGAGTTTGTAAATTTTGACTTGCTAAATAAAAAGCACATTACCGTTGAAGAACTTATTAAGCCAGATGTTGAAAAACAGTTGGTTGATGCACTTTTTGATGCAAATACTAATTGGCTTCAAGAGCACAATATTAGCCGCGAAAAACTGCAATTAAGTGATAATTTCTACTATGGTGCAAATGGGATTGTTTTTGTCTATCCAATTTATGAATTAGCTTCTTATGCAGAAGGTATGTCTGAATTAACCTTGCCATATTTTGAAGCAGCTAAATATATTAAACCTGAGTATTTACCGAGTGTACCGAACTATAACTTATAAAATATAAGATCTATTCTAAGAATTGTGTGAAAGCTATTCGTTATGAAGATGATCACTATATTTTTTAGTGTTAAGGGCTTACACTATAGCCAGTTTTTTACCCATATTATGATTGATTATGATCGACCCTAAGTTACTCAGAAATAATATTGAAGTCGTTAATGCAGCTTTGGCAAAACGTGGTGTTCAGTTAGATGTTCAAGAATGGGCATCTTTAGAGACTCGCCGTAAAGACTTGCAATCAAAAACTGAAAAGTTACAGGCAGAGCGAAATGCCGGTGCTAAACAAGTGGGTCAGATTAAAAAATCCGGTGGTGATGCTTCTGAAATCATGGCACGTATGCAAGCCATTGGTGATGAAATTAAAGCTGCCGAAGTTGCTTTATCAGAGCTACAAAACGAGATTGAGCAAAAAGCGCTTAGCATTCCTAACTTGCCGGACGAATCTGTACCAGCTGGTAAAGATGAAAATGATAACGTTGAAATCTCAAAATGGGGTACACCTCGTCAGTTCGATTTTGAAATCAAAGATCATACTGATTTAGGCGAGTGGATGGGCGGACTAGAGTTTGAAACTGCCACTAAACTCACAGGCTCACGTTTTAGTGTGTTGAAGGGACCTTTAGCTCGTCTACAACGTGCTTTAACTCAGTTCATGCTCGATACCCATACTTTAAAAAATGGTTATACCGAAGCGTATGTGCCTTATTTGGTAAATGCTGATTCATTACGTGGGACAGGTCAGTTACCAAAATTTGAAGAAGATCTATTTAAACTTCAAGGTGAAAAAGAATACTACCTCATCCCTACAGCAGAAGTTCCAGTCACTAACTTTGTCCGTGATGAAATTATTGATGCAGATCGCTTACCATTAAAATATGCGGCCCATACACCATGTTTCCGTAGTGAAGCGGGTTCTTATGGTCGTGATACACGTGGTTTAATTCGTCAGCACCAATTTGACAAAGTTGAAATGGTGCAAATCGTTAAGCCTGAAACATCTATGCAGGCACTTGAAGAGCTTACTGCACATGCTGAGGGCATTTTACAGGCGCTTGGTTTGCCTTACCGCAAAATTTTGCTCTGTGGTGGTGATATGGGCTTCGGTGCGACTAAAACTTATGATTTAGAAGTTTGGGTTCCAAGTCAAAATACTTACCGTGAAATTTCAAGCTGCTCTAATATGGGTGATTTCCAGGCACGTCGTATGAAAGCACGCTACCGTATGGATCAGAAGAAGACCGAATTGGTGCACACTCTAAATGGTTCAGGCCTTGCTGTAGGGCGTACTTTACTTGCAGTAATGGAAAACTACCAACGCGAAGACGGTTCAATTGAGATTCCAGAAGTATTACGCCCATATATGGGTGGTGCAACGTTTATTGATTAAGCTTTGCATCTAAATTGTGCACGGTTTTTGCTTAAACATAGTCAGATGATTGATGTAGAGGTTTAAGGTGGATATTTTTCCAATCTCTTTGAAGTTGCAGCAGCAACGTTGTCTGATTGTGGGCGGAGGGCATATTGCTTTACGCAAGGCAACCTTATTAGCTAAGGTAGGAGCAATAATTGATGTTGTTGCTCCTGCAATTGAAGATCAGCTTCTGCAATTAATTACAACAACAGGCGGTGTGTCGTTTATTGAAGCTTTTACTGAAAAGTTTTTAAGTACACCCTATCGTTTAGTTATTGCAGCGACCAATGACGCAGAAGTAAATAAAACAGTTTTTGAGCAGTGTGAAGCGCGCAATTTACTTGTAAATAGCGTCGATGATATTCCACATTGCCGTTTTATGGTGCCTGCGATTATTGATCGATCTCCATTAATTGTTTCAGTGGCTTCAAATGGAACATCTCCTGTTCTATCTCGTCAAATCCGTACCCAGTTAGAAACCTCTATTCCACACGGCATGGGCAAGTTAGCTGAGTTTTCAGGAAAATGGCGCAATCAGGTTAAAGAAAAAATTTCTAATCCAGATGAGCGCCGTATATTTTGGGAAAACTTGTATGCAAGCCCCTTAAAAGAACAAGTTTTTAATGACAATCTAGATGTTGCCGATAGCATGCTTGAACAAGCACTGCAGGAGTGGAAAGCGCCTAAAGGCGAGGTTTATTTGGTGGGTGCAGGTCCTGGTGATCCTGAACTCATTACTTTAAAAGCTTTGCGTTTAATGCAGCAAGCTGATGTAGTCATTTATGACCGCCTTGTTTCTGCACCTATTTTAGAATTGTGCCGTCGAGACGCAACAAAAATATATGTGGGTAAAGCGCGTTCTAACCATAGTGTTCCTCAAGAAGGTATTAATGCATTATTGGTTGACTACGCGAAAAAAGGTAAACGTGTTTGCCGTTTAAAAGGGGGAGACCCTTTTATTTTTGGCCGTGGTGGTGAAGAGATCCAAGAGTTATTTCAAGCTGGCGTCCCATTTCAAGTTGTTCCCGGTATTACTGCTGCGTCAGGTTGTTCAGCTTATGCAGGTATTCCGCTTACCCATCGTGATTATGCCCAGAGTGTCCGCTTTCTTACAGGCCATCTAAAAGAAGGTTCTCCTGAGTTACCGTGGAATGAGCTGGTATACGAAAACCAGACATTAGTACTGTATATGGGGTTGGTGGGATTAGAGCGTATTTGTGAGCAGCTGATTGCTCATGGGCAACGTCCAGATATGCCAGTTGCATTAATTTCAAAGGGTACGACACCTGAACAGAAGGTTGTGGTGGGGTCACTTGCTGATATTGCATCTAAAGTGACAGAACATCAAATTCATGCGCCGACACTCACAATTATTGGTGAGGTTGTACGTTTGCGTGAACAGTTACAGTGGAATTAGTAGGCTTATTGATATCTGCAAAAGAGATGTAATTATTGCCTGAGCTAACCAATAAGTAATTTAAGTGAGTAATTAAGTGATTCATGTTGTTCTATACGAGCCTGAGATTCCTGCTAACACAGGTAATATTATTCGTCTATGCGCGAATACAGGCGCTCAATTGCATTTAGTTAAGCCTTTAGGCTTTGAACTTGATGATAAAAAGCTTAAACGTGCAGGGCTTGATTATCATGAATGGGCAAGAATGCAAATTTGGGACAACATAGAGCTTTGTCTTGCGGACTTAAAAGCAAAAGGTGTTGAGCATGTTTTTCCTTTAACTACGAAAGGTTCTGCTACGCCTCATACAGTTGATTTAAATAGACCTGTGGCTTTATTGATGGGGCCAGAAACACGCGGCTTGCCTGAACATGTTCGTCTGATGTTCCCTCAAGAACAATGGATTCGTTTACCAATGGCAGAAAACTCAAGAAGTTTAAACTTATCTAATGCAACTGCCGTAATTGTATATGAAGCATGGCGTCAGCAAGGCTTTAAAAAATTAGGTTAATTTCTTAAGTACTAAATAAAAATAAGGCCCTTAGTGGCCTTATTTTTATTCAAGCTTGCTCTAGCACTTTTTCATCATAAGTCATTTGGGCTGCTAAAACTTGCTCAATATTAGTTTCAGCCCACTCTTTTAACTGATACGCCATAGCAGCTACATTTTGCCCAAGTGGCGTGAGGGAATAATCGACACGAATAGGGGAAGTATCCTGAATTTTTCGTTCGATAAAACCGTCTCTCTCTAACATTTTTAGCTTCTGAGACAAGACCTTAGGTGAGATCCCTTCAATATTTTTTTTAAGTAAGTTGAAGTGCTGAGTTTCATGCTCAAGAATATTTAAGATGAGTAAAACCCATTTGTCTGCAATTTTTTCAAAAAACAGTCGAGCAGGGCAATGTTGTTGAAAAATATTATATTTTAGACATTCATTCATCTAATTTACCCTCTCTTTTCTAAAAAAAATAGGATAGTTACCAAATGGTAACTAATTGACACCTAGTATCTAAAATATATCATTAAATGGAATTTAATAAAACATAGGTTTTCTTCCATGTCTAATTCTAATATTGCGGTTGTATATTTCTCAGGTTATGGCCACACTAAAGTAGTGGCTGAAACTTTTGCTAATGAAATTAATGCTCAACTTATCCAGATTGATCAGGAAGGTAATATCACTGAGCAAGATTGGGAAACATTGAATAATGCAAAAGGTATTGTGTTTGGTGCGCCGACTTATATGGGTACAGCACCATGGCAATTTAAAAAATTTGCTGATGCAACTTCAAAGGTTTGGTTCACACGTGGTTGGCAAGATAAAGTATTTGCAGGCTTTACGAATAGTGCAAGTTTAAATGGGGATAAACAAGTTACGCTTATCCAGCTGCAAACTTTAGCATCACAGCATGGTGGCATTTGGGTGAGTCTGGGTTTATTGCCAGCGAATACAAAAGATGCAACACGTGAAGATGTAAACAACTTAGGCGGTTCGGTAGGGCTTTTAGTTCAATCACCTTCGGATGCAAGTGTAGATGAAATTCCAACAGGAGATTTGGAAACAGCTAAAGTTTATGCAAAACGTGTGCAAGCCATTGTAAATAAAATATATGGTTAATGAGTCCATAAAAAAGGCGCTTTTAAGCGCCTTTTTTATTATTCATGTTCATTATGTTGAGGAGCATTATATTTAAAGCCTTTGGTTTTATAGGCAAGATAACCTACCCCAAACACTGCCCAAGCTAAGCCAATTTGCAAAGCAAGCTTGTCAATTTCTAACCACATTAAGAACACACTAGCAAAGCCAAGCGTTGGTACAATAATGTAATTAATAATATCTTTGATAGATTTGTTTTTACCATCTCTCAGCGCGTAGCGCGAAATCACCGAGAAGTTTACAAAACTAAAAGCAGTTAAGGCCCCGAAACTAATTAAGTTAACAATATGTTCAAGGTCTAAAAAGCCAGCAGATAATGCAACTACACCAACAATAAGAATATTGTAAGTCGGAGTATGCAATCTTGGGCTAATATGACCAAACAGCTTTTTATTGATAACCCCATCACGGCCCATTACATACATTAAGCGAGATACACCAGCATGTGCTGAAATACCGGATGCCATTACTGCAACTACAGCAAAATATAAAACTAATGTTTTAAATGCAATGCTGCCAATTGCTGCAACCATAACAGGTTGTGATTCATCTAACGGTTTAAAATAGATGTTTGGGTTGCTAGGGAAATACAACTGGATAAAGTAAGTGCTTACGATAAAAATAATACCTGCAAGCAATGCTGTTGAGAAAATTGCTTTTGGAAGTGTTTTTTCAGCATCTTTAGTTTCTTCTGCAAGTGAAGATAAAGCATCAAAACCTGTAAAAGAAAAGCACAGTACTGTTGCACCACCAATCAAAGCACTAATAGAAGTCATATCATTCCAAAAAGGAGTTAATGACCATAATTCGGCTTTATCGGGATTAAGCGTACCATCAGCATATACGCCTTGGGTAAGGAGAATATATACTTGATAAACAAAGTAAAAAATAACACCAAGTTGAATAACCACAATTGTACTGTTAAAACGCGCGACAAAGCGTGCGCCAAATAAGTTAATCACAGTCATTAATGCAGTTAAGCCAATAACCCATAGCCAATTATTTACTTCTGGAAACAAAGCTCTTAAATAAATATCGGCCAAAATGATATTGACGAGTGGTGAAAGTAGATAGTCTAGCCAAGATGACCAACCCACCATAAAACCAACATTAGGGTGAATTGACTTTTGGGCGTAGGTATATGCTGATCCTGAAGAAGGATAGCGTTTGATCATGTGTCCATAACTGATCGACGTCAATAAAATTGCAACTAAGGCAAAGATATAAGAAGTAGGTACATGTCCACCACTTCGTTCTGATACTAAACCAAAAGTATCAAATAAAGTTAATGGCTGAATATAAGCTAAACCAATAATAATGATGTGCCAAAGCACAAGATTCTTTTGAAGTTTAGCTGTTGGTTTAGTCCCAGATAAGTTTGTCAACGGCGTTATCCTCATAATCGTTGATCAAGGATCAGCTTGGTGTTAAGGATCGTTTGAGACGAACGATCCCCCCTACATAAAAGATAAAGTGCGCCAATCTATCCTAAATTGATGCAAATTGTCAGTACTTTCGTGGATTTTTTAGCAAATTTTTTGCCATATTTCCAAAGAAAATGATGAATAAAAATTCATAGATATAAAAAAGGTCTGATTTGTCATAAAAATCAGACCTTTAGCTTTTTGCTTTAGATATCTAAATCTTAACTTACCAAGCTTTTTGTAAGATCTCTCGTAGATCTTTTAAGCTTGCTTCTTTAGGATTATAAATAATTGAGCCATCATTTAGTGCTTTCTCTGCCACTTCATCAAGCTGTGCTTCAGTAACTTTACCTGTTTCACGTAAGGTACGTGGTAATTTGGTTAAGCTAAATAAACGATCACGCATTGCTAAAATAGTTGCGATTGCTCTGTCTGCACGCTGAGTAGCAGGAGTCTGGGCATAAATATCCGCACCTGCAAGTGGTAATAACAACTCGCCAATTTTCTGACCATTGACTTGTTTATTGTACTCAAGCACATAAGGTAAGAATAAGTTCATGCACAGCCCGTGGGGCAGGTGAGCAACTGCACCTAATGCATGTCCTAATGAGTGTACAAGGCCTACCATCGAGTTAGAGAATGCGATACCTGCCATTGTAGAAGCTTGTGCAAGTTCTAAACGACCTTGTGAGTCATTTGGATTTTCTAAGACATTAAATAGATTTTCGCTAATCTTTTTAATACCTGCACTTGCATAGGCATCGCTGAGTGGGTTGGCTGCCATACAGGTGTATGCTTCAACACAATGTGTTAACGCATCCATACCCGTCATTGCAGTTAAGTGAGGTGGTAAAGTTAATGTCATGCGTGGATCTAAAATCGCAGCATGTGGCATTAAGTAATATGAAGCAAATGCCAATTTAACATTCTTTTGTGTATCAGACACAACAGCAACCATGGTCACTTCAGATCCCGTACCTGATGTAGTCGGGATGACGAAAAATGGTTTTAATGGTTTTGGTAGGTTGTGTGCACCAGAATATTGAAGAAGATCATCTCCACCTTCTGATACTAAAATGTTAGTTGCTTTAGAGGTATCGATAACAGAACCACCACCCACAGCAATAATCGCATCACATTTATTTGTGCGATAAGCTTCCGCGGCAAGTCGAACAACTTCAAGGCTTGAGTCTGGTGGAACATCATCAAAAACATGACCAATGACTGCATCAGTTGTGCTAAAAGCAGCTTCAATAGGGTTTAACAAGCCATTTGCACGAACACCTTTATCGGTAATGATAAGAGGGCGTTTTGCACCTAAAGTCGCAAGTTCAAACGGAATATGTTCTAAAGCAGCATTACCGGCAATGACTTTTACAGGACAAAAGAATTCGTAATATGGTTTAGCCATGTTATGCGCTCCGCTTGAAGTAAGACTTAGCTACTTTTAAATAAATATTTGCAGCCTGGTTGAATTTTTCTTTTAGGGTAAGTTCAGTTGGGTATTCTTTAACAGCGAGTGAAGCCACCAATTTCGGTAAAATGAGAGACTCCATTTTATTGAGGCAGCGAACTAAACGAATTGCTGCGGATACATCACCATCAGCAATCATACGGTCATTTGCAAAGGCTTGAGCAGTACTTTCCTGAAAAGAGAAAACCAAAAAAGCATGAGTTACATGCTTAAACGTAATGGTTAAATCAGGCTTTTTTTCCGCTCTTTTCAGCAGTTCTAATTGTTTATCTTCTGTCACTCGTGCAAAAAATGCTGGTCCATTTGGGAAGACATTCATTGAAAGTACAAAGTGAACAGGAAATTTAGACACTTCCTCTTGTATTTCACTATCTACTTGACTCGCCATGACTAAGCCTCGACCAACAACGTCCATCATGAGCTTAACGTAGGCAAGTTGCAGAGTGGGCTTTACAGCTTTTGTCGAAATCACTTGCTATCCCTTCTTAAAATTATACAAAAGCAAATTTAGAGTAATTACTCTAATATATTTTTATTCCATCTCAAAATCATTTATTCAATTTTGACTTCTGGGTCATTAAAGTACCCAGTAGCTTTAATATACTCAATAAAGTCCTGACAAAGTTGTTCAAATGATGGATATGGAGTCACTAAATCTTGTATGCGGACCATTTCTAGCCCTGCATAACCACATGGGTTGATGGTTTGAAAACCAGTTAGAGCACAGTCCAAGTTTAGGGCTAAACCGTGATAACTACGTCCACGGCGAATTTTGAAGCCTAATGAACCAATCTTTCTGCCATCCACATAAACGCCTGGTGCATCAGGCTTTGCATATGCTTCAATGTTATATTTCTTTAAAACATCTATCATAAATTGTTCAGCAAAACTGACCAATGTGCGTACATTCCATTTCAGTCGATTAAGGTCAAACATAAAGTAAGCGACGAGTTGACCAGGACCATGCCATGTCACTTGTCCACCACGGTCAGTTTGTACCACAGGAATGTTTGATGGAATCAGAATATGTTCTGGTTTTCCAGCCTGACCTTGAGTTAGTACTTCATGATGCTGGAGTAACCACAGCTCGTCTGCTGTATTTTCATCACGTTGATTGGTCAGGTTCTTCATCGATTCGAATTTGCTTTGATAATCTTGTAAATCGTTCCACTGACGAATAATCAAAGTGGGTTTATCAAGGCTCATTAAACATTTTCCTGTGCATGGTACTTAACAGAAGGGAAGTCTCTCAACTTTTAAATTATGAGAGTATGCTCTTGATGAGTTTAAAGTATTTTGCCTAAGCGGTTCTAAATATTTGTAATTATTTCTATAAAGATTGGTATAAATAAAAATGCCATGACATTAAATTTGTCATGGCATTTTAAAATTAAAGCGCAGTTCTTATTTGCGGACAAGCAGCCAAGTCTGCATACAAAGCATGCACTTGTTCCAATTCATCAAAGCGTAATTGCGCGGTTAATGAATGGTATTTGCCTGTACGTGATTCTTGTACTTTTAACGTTGTTTGGTCAAAGTCAGGAAAATGTTTCACTAGAATATCAACGACAGCTATACGTAATTCTTCACCCGCATCGCCAATGAGTTTAATTGGATAGTCCATTGGAAATACCCAAAGGTCTTCACGGAGTTCGCGAGATGGAGTGCGGTCTAACATAAGTAACCTCATCATGTGAAACGCCTGCATCATCGCAGGCGTTTATAGCTCTTTCTATTAAATGGGGACTAGTCTCGAAATTTCAAGATTTCAAAAATTAGTCATTCTCTAGGAAAGAACGCAAGTGTTCAGAACGAGAAGGGTGACGTAATTTACGCAATGCTTTCGCTTCAATCTGACGAATACGCTCACGTGTTACATCAAACTGCTTACCTACTTCTTCTAAAGTATGATCGGTTGGCATATCAATACCAAAACGCATCTTCAATACTTTTGCTTCACGTTCAGTTAAGTTTTCTAAAACTTCACGAGTTGCTTCTTTTAAGCCTTCTGAAGTCGCAGCATCAATTGGAGAAGTGATGTTCTGGTCTTCAATGAAATCGCCAAGATGCGAATCTTCATCATCACCGATTGGAGTTTCCATTGAAATTGGTTCTTTCGCAATTTTAAGAACCTTACGAACTTTAACCTCATCCATTTCTAAGCGTTCACCTAACTCTTCAGGAGTAGGTTCACGGCCCATTTCCTGTAATAATTGACGCGATACACGGTTAATTTTGTTAATCGTTTCAATCATGTGTACAGGAATACGAATTGTACGAGCCTGATCGGCAATAGAACGGGTAATTGCCTGACGAATCCACCAAGTCGCATAAGTCGAGAATTTATAACCACGACGATATTCAAACTTGTCTACGGCTTTCATCAAACCAATGTTCCCTTCTTGAATCAAGTCAAGGAACTGTAAACCACGGTTGGTATATTTTTTCGCAATCGAAATTACCAAACGAAGGTTGGCCTCTACCATTTCTTTTTTCGCACGACGAGCTTTGGCTTCACCAATTGCCATACGTTTAGAAATATCTTTAATTTCACTAACGTTTAGGCCAAGCTCTTTTTCGATATCTGCAATTTTTTGCTGGAAGGCTAAAACATCAGGACGAACTTTTTCCAAGTGAGCCTTGATTTCAGCTGGAGCTTTAGCAATTTGTTCATCTAACCAAGCAGGATTAGATTCCTGTTTCGGGAAAGATGTACGGAACTGGTTACGGTCCATACGACCACGACGTACTGCATAACGCATAATTTCACGTTCATTGGCACGAATTTGTTCATGAGTTCCGCGAATCATTTCTGAAATGATGTCAAATAAACGTGGAGTAAATTTAAACATCATAAATACAGTTGCTAAAGACTCAAGAGCTTCATTTGCTTCAGGGCTATTACGGCCATGTTTTTCGATGACAGCTTTAGTTTGAGCCCATGCAGCTTCTAATTCAGCAAAACGAACTTTTGCAACTTCAGGGTCTGGACCTGAATCACCTTCAGAATCATCATCACCTTCAGACTCTTCTTCTTCATCGTCATCATCAAGCTTAACTTCTTTCGTTGACTTTGTAGATGATTCGTCTTCTTCCTCAAGCTCTTCAACATCTTCTAAAACTTCAGGAATATCTTCATCAGTTTCAGGGTCTAAATAACCAGATAAGATATCGGCAAGACGGCGTTCGCCAGTTAAAAAATCATTATATTCTTTTAATACAACTTCAACAGCATTTGGCCAGTAAGCGATTGAGTTCAAGACATCACGAATGCCTTCTTCAATACGTTTAGCAATGCTGATTTCACCTTCACGGGTTAACAGTTCTACTGTACCCATTTCACGCATGTACATACGTACAGGGTCTGTCGTACGTCCAGGCTCATTTTCAACAGATGCAAGTACGGCAGCAGCTTCTTCTTCAGCAACTTCATCAGTTGCATCAGCTGATTCGCCGAACATGGTATCGTCAGATTCAGGTGCACGCTCGTGTACAGGAATACCAACGTCTTGAAGCATCTGGATGATGTCTTCAATCTGTTCGCTTTCAGTAATCGAGTCCGGCAGATGATCGTTAACCTCAGCGTAAGTTAAGTAACCTTGTTCTTTGCCTCGGCTAATCAGAGCCGCTACTTGAGAAGTAGGGGAATGCATATCGCTCATCTTTGCTTACTCTTTGTTGAATCTGTGGCAGTGAAAAACCGTGCATGATAGCACAATTTGCTTGAAATGTTTGGGCTTTGATCGGTGACCGTTAAATAAAAAATATCTTTGAATTCACGACTATTTTTTGAATATTGGGCTAAAATCATTTTTTTCAAGGTTAAATCATAGAAAAATTTGTAGAAATCTTCGCTTATCAAAAGATTGTTCTGTTTTATAAATACACAATTTTTTGGGTGAAAAAAAGTACAAATGAGCAATTAAATGAAAAAAATATAAATAAAACTTGACAAGGAAAAGTAAGACAGATAAATAGCGGCTAGACCCATTCACATTTTTTCATTATGAGGTAGTTTTAGTGTCTTCTACAGATTTTGAACTAGATGATAACTACGGCGATGATGATGATGTCGGTTTTGATGAGTCATCAGGCAAAATCAGTGCAAAAGAATCGTTGGAAAAACGTAGATTAATTGATGATCTATTGGCACAGCGCCGTTTAGAGCGTGAGTTAAAAGATTTCGATTATGATTTAGACGATGATGATCTTGATGACGAAGACTAATCAAAACTAAATAGGGCATCGTCAGCTTAAGTGCTATGCTATCGTCAATTTCTTTTTAAAGTCAGGTAACACACAATGAGTGCATTAGATTTAGACCAATTAAGTGAATATCTAGATGGAGACCACAATGAGTATGGTCTAGACTTTGCTGCAACTCATGGATTTTTGTGTGCAATTGCAGTAGGCCCTCAGTTTGACCGTTGGTTAGATGAATTGTTCGAAGGTAACCAGAAAAAGGTTCCGGCTGAAATTATTCAACAAATCAAGGTTTGGCTAGAGTCGATTCGTCAAGATTTAGCAAATGAAAATGGGATTGAATTTCCATTTGAAGTTGAAGAAGCTGACGTTGAATCAAGCCTAGGCGATTGGAGTGTAGGGTTTGTTGATGCAATGTTCTTAAACGAAGAGGCTTGGTTTGCCCCTGAGTATGAAGAACAATTGGTTGATTTGACTTTACCGATCATGGTTTTTAGCGGAATTGATGAAGAAGATCCACAGATGGAATCTTTCCGTCGCAATGGACAGTTAATGGATGAACTGGCAGAAGAAATCCCAGATAATTTGAATGAGTTATATTTGATGTACCATACTCCAAATTAATTTATTAGAAGAAATAATAAATAACGTCCTTTCTAGGGCGTTTTTTATTGTCAGAATTTATTTGTATGAATTAAAAAAAGGCATCTAGAAAACTAAATGCCTTTTTTGAAACTCTATTAAATCTTATAGACGTTTACGTTTAGCGGCAGCAATTTGTGATTGGCGCATACGGAAACCAGCTTTTTGTTTTTCAGTGGTTTTATCAATACAGTACAAGCAAGAAACACCATGTTCATAGCTTGGTAGCGCAGACTCTTCAGGAGTTAAAGGCCAGCCACAAGCATGACATTTAATGTTTGCACCTTCTTCAACACCATGAGTTACAGCAGTACGTCCATCAAATACGAAACATTCACCTTCCCAAAGGCTTTCATCAGGAGGAGTTTCTTCTAAATATTTAAGAATACCGCCTTTAAGGTGGTAAACCTCTTTAAAGCCCTCTTGAAGAAGTAAAGAAGTTGATTTTTCGCAGCGAATACCGCCCGTACAGAACATCGCGATTTTCTTATCTTTATGTTGTTCTAACTCTTTTTTTACATATTCAGGAAATTCGCGGAAAGTTTCTGTTTTTGGATCAATCGCACCTTTGAAAGTTCCGGCTTTATATTCATAATCATTACGTGTGTCGATTAGAATCACATCATCACGTGCAATAAGCTCATTCCATTCTTTAGGATCAAGATAGTGACCCACTAAATCACGAGGTTTTACTTCAACGCCTAAAGTCACGATTTCTTTTTTAAGCTTGATTTTCATTTTACGGAAAGGTTTGTCAGAACTATGGGATTCTTTATATTCCATAGCGTTAAAACCTTCGTTTAACAAAAATTGATGAATCGTATCAATTGCTTCACGGTCACCAGCAACAGTACCATTAATTCCTTCACCTGCTACAATCAGAGTTCCGCAAAGGTTAATTGTTTTCACTAAGTCTAAAAGACGTTGTTGAAGATCAGCTGGATCTTGAACTTCTTTAAATTGATATAGTGCTGCAACAACCCAACCCGCGGTCGCTTGCTGTTCTACAGGTGCAAGCTGTTCTACAGTAGCGTTCATGGAAAACTCCAAATGTATTAAGATAGAAATTTAAGGCGCATATTTTAGCGCGAAAATTCGTAATAAGCGAGAAAACCATAAAAAGTATATGGTTTATTTAAGGAGTCTGTTTTGAGTAGTGATCATCGAATGCTCTCTCTCACCCCATGTGCAGGGCGTTGTTCAACAGTTTTTGGTGATCAGGTATGTCGTGGTTGTCGCCGCTTTAACCATGAAGTAATTCAATGGAATACCTATACGGCAGAGCAGCGTTTAGCTGTCTGGAAGCGTTTAGATGATCAATTGGATCAGATTTTGGTACCTATGTTGCCGCAGGCGAATCTACAGCATGTAGAAGGATTTATATTAGGTAAACGTGTCAGGTTAATGGAAGGGGCGAGTAAAGGGCGTAAACTCTACCATGCCTTAAAAATATGTGAAAAGAATAAGCATTTAGCTCATGAGAGTGGTTTGGGGATTTCAGAAGCGCAAGTTAAAGAAGTATGGACTGAGTTTGAAAGACGTATTTTAGCTTTGGCTAAAGCGAGTTATGAGTTGGCTTGGCTAAGAGCTGATGGGATTAGTCATCACTTATTAAATATGTTTGAAGAAGAATAACTTTTAAAAACTTATTTATAAAAAAAGCTGCCATTAGGCAGCTTTTTTACATTAATGTTCTTTCGAATATTAACGCTTGATGTCACGTTGCACTTCACCAGTGTAAAGCTGACGAGGACGACCAATTTTGTAAGGACCGCTGTGCATTTCTAACCAGTGACTGATCCAGCCAACTGTACGTGCAAGAGCGAAGATAACGGTAAACATTTCTGTTGGGATACCAATCGCTTTAAGGATGATACCAGAGTAGAAGTCTACGTTAGGGTAAAGTTTACGTTCAACAAAGTACGGGTCGTTCAATGCAATACGTTCAAGTTCCATAGCAAGCGCTAATTGAGGATCATTGATACCTAATGCTTCAAGAACTTCGTCACAAGTTTGCTTCATCACTTTAGCACGTGGATCGAAGTTTTTGTAAACGCGGTGACCGAAGCCCATAAGTTTAACTTCTTTGCGTTTAACTTTTTCCATGAACTCAGCAACATTTTCAACGCTACCGATTTCATCAAGCATTTTAAGAACTGCTTCGTTCGCACCACCGTGTGCAGGACCCCAAAGAGCAGAGATACCAGCAGAGATACACGCATATGGATTCGCACCAGTAGAACCAGCAAGACGAACTGTAGAAGTAGACGCGTTTTGTTCATGGTCAGCGTGAAGCGTAAAGATACGATCCATTGCACGTGCAAGAACAGGGTTTACTTTGTAGTCACGGTCTGCAGGAGTTGCAAACATCATGTGTAAGAAGTTTTCCGCGTAATTTAAGTCATTACGTGGATAGATGAATGGCTGACCTACAGTATATTTGTAGCTCCAAGCAGCAAGCGTTGGAATTTTAGCAATCAAACGAATCGCAGTAATTTCGCGGTGGTTGATGTCTTCAATGTCAAGGTTGTTGTGATAGAAAGCAGATAATGCGCCTACTACACCAACCATGATTGCCATAGGGTGAGCATCACGACGGAAACCATTGAAGAAACGGCTAACTTGATCATGAACCATAGTATGAGCACGAACTTTCGCATCGAACTCAACTTTTTGTTCAGCAGTTGGTAACTCGCCATTTAATAATAAATAACAAGTTTCAAGGTAGTCTGCTTGAGTCGCTAACTGGTCAATCGGGTAACCGCGGTGTAATAAAATACCTTTGTCACCATCGATAAATGTGATTTTAGACTCGCATGAAGCTGTCGCCATAAAACCAGGATCAAAAGTAAAGTGACCTGAGGCCAATACATCTTTAACGTCGATTACATCGGGACCTAATGTGCCACTGTAAATTGGTAATTCAATTTCTTTGCCATCAAGATGTAATACGGCTTTTTTGCCAGTTGCTTCAGACATTCAATAGATCTCCTGTCCTGGTGAATGATTATCTGACTCGAAATCCTAATTTTCTCATGTGCGAATCAGACGGTGTCAAAATTTGCTATAAGATTAGTGAGTACTGAAATTTTGTCAATTATACTTATGGATAAAAAATGACGTTCCCACAGAGAGTTAGTCATCAAGACCCGAGCAAAAAAAGTCAGTAAAATCACTGCATCGGGATGGTATCATAAGTCAATTCAAGAAGAACGTGCAGAAAAAAAATGAAGCGTGAGTACAATTGTAAGCAAATTTTTAAATAAAAATTAAGAATAGGGTAACGTTATAAAATGCCAATCCGATTAAAAAAATCATAAAACTCAGACTGTAATTTTAAATTGTGATTCAAAAATCGCCACATTATCACTATTTGATAATTCCAAAAGTTGTCTTTTTTTTAAGTTTAATTGTTTAAAAAATAGCTCATTGAACAGTCTAGAAAAAATTAAAACTCATTTTTTGTAAAAATAGTGATCATTGTTAACAGTCAAGTAGCACTTTATTTCTTTTGATATAAATACGGATAATCCCTCTTTATAGATAAAACCGAATAAAATTAGCAGGTAAGAAGTAGTTTTATTTATATTTTTGTCTTGAGTTGATGATTTATTAACTTTATCTTTAGTCTAAAATGCACTTATTTTAAATAAAACTGTAGAAAAGCAATTTTTTATAAAAGATGAGATTAAACAAGCACATGTTTTGTTTAATCTTAACTTCGGGATAGGAAAGGATGCTGTTTGGCTATGTGAATGATTCTTATTTGATGAGTTTTTGCGGAAAAGCCAAAGTCGATTGTTTGTATTTTGATATTTCGCGTTTTATAATTCAGTGTCGTTTATAGGTTAGGCATGAGCTGTGCTTGCCTAACAATGCCAGCTTTCCTTGGAATTAATTCAACAAACTCCGGTCGGAGTTTCTACCTACAGGATGCCCGCTGTGAAAAGCAACAGACCTGTCAATTTGTCCATGGGTCAGGTGTTAGCGGTAAATTTACGCTCACCCGTGGCTATTGCATCAATTTTACACCGTTTATCAGGTGTCATCGTTTTCTTATTAGTACCAGTTCTCTTATGGATTCTAGATAAATCATTATCTTCACCAGAAGGATTTGACTACGTTAAAAATGTCGTTTTTGGAAATATCCTCGTACGTTTTGTTGTGTGGGTATTTGTAGCCGGCTTGATTTTCCACTTTATTGCTGGGGTTAAGCATTTGCTTGCAGATCTAGGTTTTGCTGAAGAACTGCAAAGCGGTCGTATTGCAGCGACAATTTCATTGATCTTATCTGTGGTAGCCATTATCGCAGCCTTTGTATGGATTATGTTCTAATGAAAAGTGCTACAGGTTTAACAGGTTCAGGTTCTCGTGATTGGTTTATCCAGCGTGTAAGTGCTGTGGTATTGGCAGCTTATACTGTTGTTCTTTTTGGTTGGATCCTCTGCAAAGGCGGATTTGACTATCAACAATGGGCTGGCTTCATGATGACATTACCAATGAAGATTTTCTCTTTATTGGCAATTTTGTCGCTTATCGCACACGCATGGATTGGTATGTGGCAGGTTTTTACTGACTATGTCACTACTCGTCAAATGGGTCCTTCAGCGAAAGGTTTACGCCTTGTACTGACTACGGCTGTCATTATTGCAGTGTTTGTGTACGCAATCTGGGGTATCCAGATTTTCTGGGCGAATTGATAGGAAGATATCATGGGCGCGATAAACCCTAAAGAAGATTATTCAAATATTCAAAACCTCACTTTCGATGCTGTTATCGTTGGTGGTGGTGGTTCTGGTATGCGTGCATCTTACCAACTTGCTCAAGCAGGTTTGAAAGTTGCAGTACTTACTAAAGTTTTCCCAACACGTTCACATACAGTTGCTGCTCAGGGCGGTATTGGTGCGTCGTTAGGTAACATGCAAGAAGATAACTGGCATTTCCACTTTTACGATACAGTAAAAGGTTCTGACTGGTTAGGTGACCAAGACGCAATCGAGTTTATGTGTCGTGAGGCGCCAAAAGTTGTTTATGAACTTGAACACTTAGGTATGCCGTTTGACCGTAACGCTGATGGTACAATTTACCAACGTCCATTCGGTGGTCACTCTGCAAACTATGGTGATAAACCAGTTCCACGTGCTTGTGCTGCTGCTGACCGTACTGGTCACGCTTTATTGCACACGCTTTATCAAAGCAACGTGAAAATGGGTACTCAATTCTTCGTTGAGTGGATCGCTCTTGATTTGATCCGTAACGAAGCAGGTGATGTACTCGGTGTAACTGCAATTGACCAAGAAACTGGTAACATTGCAGTATTCCAAGCAAAAGCAACATTATTTGCAACTGGTGGTGCTGGTCGTGTTTATCGTGCATCAACAAATGCTTATATCAACACTGGTGACGGTCTTGGTATGGCTGCTCGTGCTGGTATTCCATTACAAGATATGGAATTCTGGCAATTCCACCCTACAGGTGTTGCGGGCGCAGGCGTATTGTTGACTGAAGGTTGTCGTGGTGAAGGTGCGATCCTTCGTAACAAAGACGGCGAACCATTCATGGAACGTTATGCGCCAACTTTAAAAGACTTGGCTCCGCGTGACTTCGTATCACGTTCTATGGACCAAGAAATTAAAGAAGGTCGTGGTTGTGGTCCAAAAGGTGATTATATCTTGCTTGATATGACTCACTTGGGTGCTGACACAATTATGAAGCGTTTACCATCTGTATTTGAGATTGGTAAAAAATTCGCAAACGTTGACATCACTAAAGAACCAATTCCAGTAGTACCAACAATCCATTATCAAATGGGTGGTATTCCTACGAATATGCATGGTCAAGTGTGCTTACCAGAGCCTGGTACAGACAACTACACTAAACCTGTAAAAGGTTTCTATGCAATCGGTGAGTGTTCATGCGTATCAGTACATGGTGCGAACCGTTTGGGTACTAACTCACTTCTTGACTTGGTTGTATTTGGTAAGGCTGCTGGTGAGCACATTATCGATTACGTAACTAAGCATCATGGTGATGAATATGCACCGCTTCCAACAAATGTATTAGAGCAAACTTTAGCTCGTGTACGTAAATTGGATGAATCAACTTCTGGCGAAAATGCTCAAGAAGTTGCTGATGCAATTCGTGATATCGTTCAAGACCACGCAGGTGTATTCCGTACTCAAGCATTGCTTGATAAAGGTGTTAAAGAGATTCTTGCTCTTGAACCACGCGTGCGTAACATTCACTTGAAAGATAAATCTAAAGTATTTAACACTGCACGTGTTGAAGCGCTTGAAGTTGAAAACTTATATGAAGTTGCAAAAGCTACATTAATTTCAGCTGCTGCGCGTAAAGAATGTCGTGGTGCGCATACGGTAGTTGATTATGAATTACCAGCTGATCACCCAACTTATTCATACGGTCGCCGTGATGATGAGTGGATGAAACACACTTTATGGTATTCATCAGATAACCGTTTGGAATATAAGCCAGTGCGCTTCAAGCCGTTAACTGTTGATCCAATTCCACCAGCACCACGTACATTCTAATCGGGAGTATAAAGATGAGTAGAGGTACTCGTACATTCGAAATCTACCGCTATGATCCTGATAAGGATAAAGCGCCGTACATGCAAACTTTCAAGCTTGAGTTGACTGATAAGCACCGTATGTTGCTTGATGCATTGCTTGCTTTGAAGGTTCAAGACGAAACGTTAACATTCCGTCGTTCTTGCCGTGAAGGTATTTGTGGTTCTGATGGTGTGAATATCAATGGTAAAAATGGTTTGGCTTGCTTGCAAAACCTTAACGATTTACCAGAGAAAATCGTAATTCGTCCATTACCTGGTTTGCCGGTTGTTAAAGATTTGGTTGTTGATATGAACCAATTCTATGATCAGTATGACAAAATTCAGCCATTCTTGATCAATAATCAACCTGCTCCACCTAAAGAGCGTTTGCAATCTCCTGAAGAGCGTGAACACTTAAATGGTTTGTATGAGTGTATTCTTTGTGCATGTTGTTCAACTTCATGCCCATCATTCTGGTGGAACCCTGATAAATTCTTGGGCCCTTCAGCGTTGTTGAATGCATATCGTTTTATTATCGACTCTCGTGATACTGCAACTGCAGAACGTTTGGCTCGTCTTGACGATCCGTTCAGTTTGTTCCGTTGTAAAGGTATTATGAACTGTGTGTCAGTATGTCCTAAAGGTTTGAATCCAACAAAAGCAATCGGTCATATCCGTAATATGTTGTTAGATCAAGCGGGTTAATTCTGCGCAAATAGAGAACGCACATCCTTGATGTGCGTTTTTTTTTAATTTTATAATACGTGTCTTATACTTTAGTCGGTAAAAGAGGGGTTTTTATATAAAGCACCATATATTAATAGATAAAATTGGATATGTATTTCGCCAATTTATAGATGGTATGTGTCAAAAAAATCAATCGTTCGTTAAGAACATGATACGATTTGCCACAAAGTTATAGGTGAAAAAAGCGTATACTAGTGAAATTAAATTAAGTGGCACGATCTTAGATCTGTGCTTAATTTTTATGGTTAAAGTCATTTTAGAAAAGTTAATTTTAAAGTTAATTTTTCTAAAAAGATTTGCAAAAAATTGCTCGGTTTTTTATCGAGTATAAGGTGAGTGATGATGCCATTGAGGGCGTTGTGATTCATTAATTACCTATGGAGTTTTCTCTCTAGGTAGTATGACGCCCCATGGTCTTGAAGACCTGTTGGGTAAGTAGTGTCATTTTTACCAATTTGACATTATGCATCATGGGTATGCTTAAAAGGCAGCCTGTAATATTTTTTGCAATAGGAAATGGGTCCACAAATGCAAGAAGTTGCTGACGCATTGCGTCTTGACACTGAACTTTCCGCTGATAGTGCAGCGTATATTGAAGAACTTTACGAGCAGTACCTGACTTCCCCAACCTCCGTCGCTGAGGACTGGCGCCAATATTTCGATAAATATCCAAAGGGTGACCAACCACACAGCGCTGTGCGTGAGCAATTCCTATTACTAGGACGTAATGCTAATCGTGTTCAACCTGTTGTACAAAGTACTGTAAGTACTGAACATGAGCGTCGTCAAATTGGCGTTTTACAACTCATTGCTGCTTATCGCAATCGCGGACATCAAAAAGCTAAGCTAGATCCGTTAGGTCTTGCTAAGCGTGAAGATATTCCTGATTTAGATCTTTCAGCACACGGTTTAACCAAATCAGATTTAGACACAGTATTCAACACAGGCAATCTTGAGATCGGTAAAAGCGAAGCAACGCTTGCTGAGATGATTGAAGCAATGGAAGCAATCTATTGTGGTTCGATCGGTGTTGAATATATGCATATCGTGGACACAAAAGAGAAACGTTGGATTCAACAACGTCTTGAAAGTGCCCGTGGTAAATTCAATTTCTCAAATGAACAAAAGAAAGGCTTCTTAGAGCGCTTAACTGCTGCTGAAGGCTTAGAAAAATATCTCGGTAATAAATACGTCGGCGCTAAACGTTTTGGTGTTGAAGGCGGCGAATCTTTTATTCCTATGGTAAATGAGATTATCCAGCGTGCTGGTGCCGTAGGTTGTAAAGAAGTTGTTATCGGTATGCCACACCGTGGTCGTTTGAACCTTCTTGTTAATATTATGGGTAAAAACCCTGCGGACTTATTTGGTGAGTTCGAAGGTAAAGCACTTCATAAGAAAGGTTCTGGTGACGTTAAATACCACCAAGGTTTCTCAAGTAATGTAATGACTCCAGGTGGTGAAGTTCACTTGGCATTGGCATTTAACCCATCTCACTTGGAAATCGTTGGCCCTGTAGTTGAAGGTTCTGTACGTGCGCGTCAAGTACGTCGTAGAGACATCGGCGGTGATGACGTATTACCAGTTATTGTTCATGGTGATGCTGCATTTGCAGGTCAGGGCGTGAACATGGAAACCTTCCAGATGTCACAAACTCGTGGCTATACGGTTGGTGGTACAGTTCATATTATTGTGAACAACCAAGTTGGTTTCACAACTTCTGATCCACGTGATGCGCGTTCGACAGAATACTGTACAGACGTTGCTAAAATGATTCAGGCTCCTATCTTCCATGTAAATGGTGATGATCCTGAAGCTGTTATCTTTGCTACTCAATTAGCACATGATTTCCGTCACGAATTCCGTAAAGATGTAGTCATCGATTTGTTCTGTTACCGTCGTCGCGGCCATAACGAAGCAGATGAGCCATCTGGTACACAACCATTGATGTATCAAGTGATTGCTAAGAAAGCAACTACTCGTACACTTTATGCTGATCAATTGGTACAAGAGAAAGTACTTGACCGTGCTGAAGCTGACCAAATGGTTGAAGATTATCGTGCTGATTTAGAAGCGGGTAATCATGTAGCGAATGCTTTGATTCTTGAACCGAACACTAAAATGTTTGTAGATTGGACTCCATATTTGGGCCATGAATATACAGACGATTGGGATACTTCATTTGACATAAACCGCCTTAAAGAATTAGGCGAGGGCATGAGCAAGCTTCCTGAAGGGTTTGTAATGCAGCGTCAGGTTCAAAAAGTAATTGAAGACCGCGTGAAAATGCAAACTGGTGAAACTCCATTGAACTGGGGTGCAGCAGAAACTTTAGCTTATGCAACTTTATTAGATGAAGACTATCTAGTTCGTATTACTGGTGAAGACGTGGGTCGTGGTACCTTCTCACACCGTCATGCAAAATTGCATAACCAAGTTGATGGTTCAACTTACATTCCTCTTTGCCATGTGAAAGAGAACCAACCACGTTTTGCGATTTACGACTCTCTTTTATCTGAAGAAGCAGTTCTTGCGTTCGAATATGGTTACGCAACTACAATTCCTAAGAGCTTGATTATTTGGGAAGCACAATTTGGTGACTTCGTAAACTGTGCTCAAGTTGTGATTGACCAGTTTATTGCTTCTGGTGAGACTAAGTGGGAGCGTGTTTGTGGTTTAACAATGTTGTTACCACACGGTTTCGAAGGTCAAGGTCCAGAGCACTCTTCAGCTCGTTTAGAACGTTTCTTACAGTTATGTGCTGAAGACAACATGCAAGTGATCACTCCAACGACACCTGCACAGATTTTCCATGCATTACGTCGTCAGGCTGTACGCCCAATTCGTAAGCCATTAATCGTAATGTCACCGAAATCTTTACTTCGTCATAAACTTGCGACTTCTACTTTAGAAGAGTTAGCACATGGTTCATTCCAAACTGTAATTGACGAAATCGATCAAATTAACAAGTCAGATGTAACTCGTCTTGTACTTTGTGGCGGTAAAGTTTATTACGACTTACTCGAAAAACGTCGTGAACAAAACTTAACTAATGTTGCAATTGTACGTATTGAACAGTTGTATCCATACCCAGAGCAACGTCTTGCGGAAATCTTGGCTGCTTATCCAAATGTGAAAGAACTCGTTTGGGCGCAAGAAGAGCCGAAGAACCAAGGTGCTTGGTTGTTTATCGCACCGCGTTTATATGACGATATCTTAAAATCTGGCAAACAAATCCGTATCAGTTTTGCAGGTCGTGAAGCTTCTGCTGCACCAGCTTGTGGCTCACCGTACTTGCATGCAAAACAACAAGCTCAGCTAATTAATGATGCATTGGCAATCGAAGCTGAACAATCAGGAGATTCTCAATAATGGCAACCGAAATTAAAGCACCGGTATTCCCAGAGTCTGTTGCAGATGGAACCATCGCAACTTGGCATAAAAAGGTGGGTGAACCTGTATCACGTGATGAAGTAATCTGTGATATTGAAACCGACAAAGTTGTTTTAGAAGTTGTTGCTCCTGCAGATGGTAGCTTGGTTGCAATCATTAAAGGTGAAGGCGATACAGTTCTTTCTGACGAAGTTATTGCTCAATTCGAAGCTGGTGCTGGCGCAGCGGCTGCTGCTCCTGCGGCAGTAGAACAAGCAGTTGCTCAGACTCAAGCTGGTGCTGCTCCTGTTGTTGAGCGTAACGAAACTGTATCTGATCAAGCTCCTGCAGTACGTAAAGCGTTAACTGAATCTGGCATTGCTGCTTCTGACGTACAAGGTACTGGTCGTGGTGGTCGTATCACTAAAGAAGATGTTGCGAACCATCAAGCTAAACCAGCTGCTAACGTTACTCCATTAAGCGTTGCTGTTGGCGAACGTATCGAAAAACGTGTTCCAATGACTCGTTTACGTAAACGTGTAGCTGAGCGTCTTCTTGCAGCTACTCAAGAAACAGCAATGTTAACTACATTTAACGAAGTTAACATGAAGCCAATCATGGAATTACGTAAGCAATATAAAGATGCTTTCGAAAAACGTCATGGTGCTCGTTTAGGCTTCATGTCATTCTTCGTTAAAGCAGCAACTGAAGCGCTTAAACGCTACCCAGCTGTAAATGCTTCAATTGATGGCGATGATATCGTTTATCACGGTTACTACGACATCGGTGTTGCAGTATCTTCTGATCGTGGTCTTGTTGTACCAGTATTACGTGATACTGACCGTATGAGCTATGCAGAAGTTGAAGCAGGTATTGCTGCTTACGCTGCTAAAGCACGTGATGGTAAATTATCTATCGAAGAAATGACTGGCGGTACTTTCACAATCACTAACGGTGGTACTTTCGGTTCATTACTTTCAACTCCAATTTTGAACCAGCCGCAAACTGGTATCTTGGGTATGCATAAAATCCAAGAACGTCCTATGGCGGTAAATGGTCAAGTTGAAATCTTGCCAATGATGTACTTAGCGCTTTCTTATGACCACCGTATGATCGATGGTAAAGAAGCTGTAGGTTTCTTGGTAGCAATCAAAGAATTGTTAGAAGAACCAGCTAAACTCATTCTTGATCTTTAATTTCTTCGAATAAATACCTACCAGGGTAGAGTAATCCTCTATCCTGGTTTATGGAGATAAAAATGTCTCAACAATTTGATCTTGTTGTCATTGGCGGTGGTCCTGGTGGTTATGAAGCTGCGATTCGCGCTGCTCAACTAGGCTTCAAAGTCGCTTGTATTGAAAAACGTATTCATAACGGTAAGCCTTCTTTAGGTGGTACTTGCTTAAACGTAGGTTGTATCCCTTCTAAAGCTTTGCTTGATTCTTCTCATCGTTATGAAGATACAGTGCATCATTTAGCTGATCACGGTATTACAACTGGTGAAGTGAATTTCGATCTTGCAAAACTTCTTGCTCGTAAAGACAAAATTGTTGACCAATTAACTGGCGGTATTGATCAATTGCTTAAAGGCAACGGTATCGAGTGGTTAAAAGGTACAGGTAAATTACTTGCTGGTAAAAAAGTTGAGTTTGTTCCACATGAAGGTGAAACTCAAATTTTAGAACCTAAATACGTAATTCTTGCGTCTGGTTCTGTGCCTGTAAATATTCCTGTAGCTCCTGTAGATCAAGATATTATTGTTGATTCAACTGGCGCATTAAACTTCCCTGAAGTACCTAAGCGTTTAGGTGTAATTGGTGCAGGTGTAATCGGTTTAGAACTTGGTTCAGTATGGCGTCGTCTTGGTGCAGAAGTTGTTGTATTTGAAGCAATGGATGCATTCTTGCCAATGGCTGATAAAGCACTTTCTAAGGAATATCAAAAAATCTTGACTAAACAAGGTTTAGATATCCGCATTGGTGCAAAAGTATCTGGTACTGAAGTAAACGGTCGTGAAGTGACTGTTAAATATACTCAAGCTGGTGAAGACAAAGAACAAACGTTTGATAAGTTAATCGTTTGTGTTGGCCGTAAAGCTTATGCGGAAGGTTTATTGGCTGAAGATTCAGGTATTAAATTAACTGAACGTGGTTTAGTTGAAGTAAATGATCACTGTGCAACTTCTGTAGAAGGTGTATATGCGATTGGTGACTTAGTACGCGGTCCAATGCTTGCTCATAAAGCAATGGAAGAGGGCGTAATGGCTGTTGAACGTATTCATGGTCATGCAGCTCAAGTAAACTATGACACAATCATTTCTGTTATCTATACACACCCTGAAGCGGCGTGGGTTGGTTTAACTGAAGAGCAAGCTAAAGAAAAAGGTCATGAAGTAAAAACTGGTCAATTCGGTTTTGCTGTAAATGGTCGTGCTTTAGCTGCTGGTGAAGGTGCAGGTTTTGTTAAGTTTGTTGCTGATGCAAAAACTGACCGTTTATTAGGTATGCATGTGATTGGGCCTGCGGCATCTGATATCGTTCACCAAGGTATGATCGCACTTGAATTTGTATCTTCTGTTGAAGATCTTCAGTTGATGACTTTTGGTCACCCAACATTCTCTGAAGTTGTTCATGAAGCTGCACTTGCTGTAGATGGTCGTGCAATTCACGCGATTCAACGTAAGCGTAAATAAAATAAAGAGCGGTTCTCCGCTCTTTTTCACATTCGATGGTGTGATTAAAAAATCATCAAGTTGATAGACGTAGACAGCAATTTGCTTATACAACATGAGAATGTTGCGCAAATTGAAGACAACAAACAAAGTTAAGTAGGTAACTAAATGAACTTACATGAGTATCAAGCTAAAGCGTTATTGAAAGAATATGGTATGCCGGTACAAGAAGGTATCTTGGCAACCAATGCAGACGAAGCAGTTGCTGCATTTGAACAGCTTGGTGGTAAATTCGCTGTAATGAAGGCGCAAGTTCATGCTGGTGGTCGTGGTAAGGCTGGTGGCGTTAAAGTTGCAAAATCTAAAGAAGATGTTATCGAATTTGCAAACAATATCATTGGTACTCGTCTTGTAACGTATCAAACAGATGCAAATGGTCAACCAGTAAACAGCATCATTGTTGCTGAAGACGTATATCCAGTTGAGCGTGAGCTTTACTTGGGCGCGGTTGTAGACCGTTCTAGCCGTCGTATTACTTTCATGGCTTCTACAGAAGGTGGTGTAGAAATCGAGAAAGTTGCGGAAGAAACTCCAGAAAAAATTATCAAAGTTGAAGTTGATCCATTAGTTGGTTTACAACCATTCCAAGCACGTGAAGTTGCGTTTGCTTTAGGTTTGAAAGACAAACAAATCGGTCAATTCGTGAAAATCATGACAGCTGCTTACCAAGCATTTGTTGAAAATGATTTCGCTTTATTTGAAATTAACCCACTTTCAGTTCGTGAAAATGGCGAAATTTTATGTGTAGATGCGAAAGTAGGTATCGACTCTAACGCGCTTTACCGTTTACCTAAAGTTGCTGCTTTACGTGATAAATCTCAAGAGAATGAGCGTGAGTTAAAAGCATCTGAATTTGATCTTAACTATGTTGCTTTAGAAGGTAACATTGGTTGTATGGTTAACGGTGCTGGTCTTGCAATGGCAACTATGGACATCATTAAACTTTATGGTGGTCAGCCTGCAAACTTCCTTGACGTTGGTGGCGGTGCAACTAAAGAGCGTGTAATTGAAGCGTTCAAAATCATTCTTGCTGACACGTCTGTACAAGGTGTTTTAATCAACATCTTCGGTGGTATCGTACGTTGTGACATGATTGCTGAAGCAATTATTGCAGCGGTTCAAGAAGTAAACGTAACTGTTCCAGTGGTTGTTCGTTTAGAAGGTAACAACGCTGAGTTAGGTGCGAAATTACTTGATGAATCTGGTTTGAAATTAATTTCTGCGAACGGTTTGTCTGATGCCGCAGAAAAAGTTGTAGCTGCAGTTAAAGCGTAAGGGGAGTATCAATCATGAGCGTATTAATTAATAAAGACACTAAAGTATTGGTACAAGGTTTTACTGGTAAAAACGGTACTTTCCACTCTGCACAAGCTTTAGACTACGGTACAAAAGTTGTTGGTGGTGTTACTCCAGGTAAAGGTGGTACAACTCACCTTGATTTACCAGTATTCAACACAATGAAAGAAGCTGTACGTGAAACAAATGCAGATGCATCTGTAATCTATGTACCAGCTCCATTCGTTTTAGACTCAATCGTTGAAGCGGTTGATTCAGGTGTTGGCCTAATCGTTGTGATCACTGAAGGTGTTCCAACAATCGACATGCTTAAAGCAAAACGTTATTTAGAAACTAACGGTAACGGTACTCGTTTAGTTGGTCCTAACTGCCCAGGCGTGATCACTCCGGGTGAATGTAAAATCGGTATTATGCCTGGTCACATCCACCAACCAGGTCGTATTGGTATCATCTCACGTTCAGGTACATTGACTTATGAAGCTGTTGCTCAAACAACTAAGCTTGGTTTAGGTCAGTCTACTTGTATCGGTATCGGTGGTGACCCGATCCCAGGTATGAACCAAATTGAAGCTCTTCAATTGTTCCAAGACGATCCAGATACTGATGCAATCATCATGATCGGTGAGATCGGTGGTACAGCGGAAGAAGAAGCTGCTGAATTCATCAAATCTAACGTGACTAAACCTGTAGTAGGTTACATCGCTGGTGTAACTGCGCCTAAAGGTAAGCGTATGGGTCACGCTGGTGCGATCATTTCTGGTGGTCAAGGTACTGCTGAAGAGAAATTCGCTGCATTTGAAAAAGCAGGTATGGCTTACACTCGTAGCCCAGCTGAGCTTGGTTCAACTATGTTGCAAGTATTAAAAGAGAAAGGTTTAGCTTAATTGCTTCCTTGAATCTTTAAAAAATACCGCATCTGAAAAATGGTGCGGTATTTTTTTGTATTATTGAAAAGTTAAATAAAATTGATATAAGGAATAATTTGGTTAAAAAAGACAAAAAAATACGCAATGATTGGGGTGATCACTGCGTAGAACAACGAATCTGTTAAAAACAGTTTCGGCTTAAGGAGAAATGTCGTGAGGTTCATATCAACCTACTCAAGTTATATTAGTGACGCATTCTTATTTGTTCATTAAGGTTCACGTTAATTAGTGTTACTTCACGTTAAAAGGGTAAAAGCGTGTGAATCATAATAAATATATAGAAATTCTAAAAAATTAAATTATTGAATCTAAATATAATTATAAAAAAAGCCCCGTAGGGCTTTTTCGATTTATATCTCTAATATAAAAATTAGAACTTAAATAAGCCTAATCCATCTTTAACTTCGTCCAAAGTCTGCTGAGTAATGATTCGACATTTATCAGTACCTTGGCGTAAAACATCCATAATGTAGTCAGGATCTTTAGCAAGTTCTTCACGACGTTCACGTATAGGTGTAATCAATTCTTTTAGTACACCTTCAAGACGTTTTTTAACTGTACCATCACCAAGACCACCACGGCGGTAGTGTGCTTTTAGCTCTTCAACTTCTTCTTTATTTGGATCAAATGCATCTAAATAAGTAAATACAATGTTTCCTTCAACTTGACCCGGATCTTCGATGCGAAGATGATTTGGATCGGTATACATCGCATTTACAGCTTTTTTAATGTCTTTGTCAGAAGCATTTAAAACAATGGTATTGCCTAATGACTTAGACATTTTCGCTTTACCATCAAAACCAGGTAAACGAGCCATATTAGAAAGCAATGCTTTACATTCAGGTAAAAGGTCTTGACCAATTTGACGGTTTACACGACGCACGATTTCGTTAGTTTGCTCAATCATTGGAATTTGATCTTCGCCTACTGGTACTACAGTCGCTTTAAAAGCCGTAATATCAGCTGCCTGTGCTACAGGGTAGCAAAGGAAACCGGCAGGAATATCACGTTCAAAACCACGCATTTGAATTTCAGATTTGATGGTTGGGTTACGCTCCAAACGAGCTACAGTTACAAAGTTAAGATATAACATTGTAAGCTCATTCAGTGCAGGCAAGCATGACTGTACACAAATTGTGGTTTTAGTTGGATCAATGCCTACCGCTAAATAGTCTAGAGCAACTTCTAAAATGTTACGGCGAACTTTATCTGGGTTGTCGGCATTGTCTGTTAACGCTTGTGCATCTGCTAATAAGAGATGTTGATGATGGCTATCCTGTAGACCTACACGAGAACGCAAAGAACCGACAAAATGCCCGAGGTGAAGTTGTCCGGTTGGGCGGTCGCCTGTCAAAATAATTGGACGCTGATCAACATTACTCATTATTTATTCCACTATGGTATTGGCTTAATCAGGGATAATAAGCCCTGCAATATAAAAGATTGGCATTATTGTACGGGAAATAAAATTTTTTCGTCAGCAATTGGGTAAACTTTTCTTAAAATAATATTGTGAATTTATTCAGTAAAATTACAAAAATTGAAAAAAATCATCTTACAATAGTTTAATAAATACAAACCTGGATAAGAAATGGCAAGTGGCTTACTTTTACTACTAGATGATATTGCAACAATTTTAGATGACGTCGCCTTAATGAGCAAAATGGCAGCAAAAAAAACTGCTGGTGTTTTAGGTGATGATTTGGCTTTAAATGCACAACAGGTTACAGGTGTCCGTGCTGATCGTGAATTACCGATTGTGTGGAAAGTTGCTAAAGGCTCCTTTGTTAATAAGCTCATTTTAGTTCCTCTAGCTTTATTAATTAGCGTGATTGCTCCTTGGTTGATTAATCCTTTATTAATGCTTGGCGGGTTATTCTTATGTTATGAGGGTGTTGAAAAAGTTCTTCATACCATTACACATAAAAAAGCCTCAACCTCAGAAGAAGCACAAAAAGAGTTTGATAGTGAAGAGTTAGACTTGGCAACTTTTGAAAAAGATAAAGTGAAAGGAGCTATTCGTACAGACTTTATTTTGTCAGCTGAAATTGTGGTTATTTCTTTAGGTACTGTGGCAACTGCAACTTTAATGACTAAAGTTAGTGTCCTCAGCATTATTGCAGTTGTGATGACGATCGGCGTTTATGGTTTGGTTGGCATGATTGTTAAGATTGATGACTTGGGTCTATATTTAACAAAACAGGCTGCTTCTTTTAAACAAACTATTGGTCGCGGGCTGCTTGCATTTGCGCCACTTTTAATGAAGTTATTGTCTATCGTCGGCACTATTGCGATGTTTTTGGTAGGTGGAGGGATTATTAATCATACGATTCCTTTACTCCATCATGTTACTGAAAATACAGTTGATCATGTGGAAACTATACCTGCTGTAGGCAACATCATTGGTGCTTTAACCCCAACGCTTATTAACTTTGCAATAGGAATTGTTGCTGGTGCAATAGTATTGCTTGTTGTTAGCTTGATACAAAAAATGTGGCCAAAAGCTTCTAGTTAATCAGGCCATCTACAAAGAAGAGGGAAATTATGCGTTGGAGAGATCGTCGAGTCAGTACCAATGTTGAAGACCGTCGAGGCGGAGGCGGTGTTAGGGCAGGTGGTATTAGTATTATTGGTTTGGTTGTGGCATTTGTTGCATGGAAATTTTTTGGCGTTGACCCCCAACAAGCATATCAGGCAACGCAGCAGGTTACTGCTTCGCAACAATCAAATGCAACTGCACCCGAAAGTTTAACAGCCGAGCAAAAGGAAGCTTCTGATTTTGTTGGAACAGTATTAGCCGATACAGAGGATACGTGGACACCTATTTTTAAACAGTTAGGTAAAACTTATACGCCACCAAAATTAGTCTTGTTTAGTGGGATGATTCAGTCAGGCTGTGGTACAGCTCAGTCTGCAATGGGTCCCTTTTATTGCCCAGCAGATCAGAAGGTTTATATTGATACAGAATTCTTCAAAGATATGCGTGAGCAGATGGGAATATCTGGCGAACAAAATCAGACAGAATTATCGAGACAAGATCAGGCAGGGGACTTTGCCCAAGCTTATGTAGTTGCCCATGAAGTAGGACATCATGTTCAAACTTTGCTTGGTATCTCATCTCAAGTACAACAGGCTCGTGCACAAGTCAGTCAAAGAGAAGGTAATCAGTTATCTGTACGTCAAGAATTACAAGCTGACTGTTTAGCGGGTATCTGGGCCAATCATAATCAACAGCGTACTCAGTTTTTAGAGCAGGGAGACGTTGAGGAAGCAATGGATGCCGCGCAAAAAATTGGAGATGACTACTTACAAAAACGGGCAACTGGACAGGTCGTTCCGGATAGCTTTACTCATGGTAGTAGTGAACAGCGAATGCACTGGTTCCAAGTCGGTTTAAAAACTGGTGATATTAGCCAATGCGATACTTTTAATAATTCTATCTAAATCTATAAATAAGATGAGTTTACAAGGTGTTTAAGTAGGCTCATCTTTTTAATCATCCCTCCAACATAATTAATGTTAAGAAATTTAACTAATTGATAGAATGATTAACGTAATTCGTTAAACTTGTATTCCAACTTTTTAATTGCTTGGGCACACATGAGGTGCCTATTTTCTCGTTCTGTTCAGTTCTGCTGTCTAGATTTTTTATTTGGTCATTGACCCAGAAGAAGGGTGTTCATGGGTAATTTTTTCTTATTACAAGCATTTACGGTTGTATTTGCCTTATCAATTGCGACCACCATATTTAATAAGCGTATTTTGGGCTTTCCTCAGGCTATCGGCGTACCACTTGTTTCTGCGATTTTTGTCTTCATTTTGCAATGGGGAGCCAGTCTTTTAAATGGTAATCAATTCATTACTATCAATATTCATAATATTGAGGAAGCAGTACGTCACATCGATTTCTATGATTTTTTAATTAATGGCGTTATTTGCTTTATTCTGACATCTTCAGCACTTAAATTTAAAATTTCAGATCTAAGAAGCTATTGGAAACAGATTAGTATTTTGGCCACTATTGCCTTGGTAATCTGCGCTGTATTGTTTGGTAGCTTACTTTACGGTTTCCAATTGTTAGTTGGGCATCATGTACCAATTTTGGTTCTTCTATTATTAGGTGCAGCATTAGGTGCAACAGACCCGATCGGTATTAAAGGTGTTTTAAGTTCAATTCGTGCTCCTCATCATCTCATTGTTAAATTAGAAGGAGAATCTTTATTTAACGATGCGATGTGTATTGCCTTATTTATGACATTACTGAATGTTTTACAGGGTGAACATTTTTCATTGGTTGCGACATTAGAAGCTTTGCTTTATGAAATTGTGGTTGCTGTTGGTATTGGGTGGGCATTTGGGATAGGTACTTTACGCTTATTGCGTGGTAAACACGAAATGGAATCCCTGATTTTAACAACTGCATTACTTGCAAGTGGAGCATATTTGGTGGCTCTATTCGCCCATGCATCCGCACCGATTGCCTGCGTAATTGGTGGTTTAATCGTCGGCAATAAATGGAAAGAAATTCGCGAAGAGCGTGAGATCAGAGAGGTTAACCATTTTTGGCATACAGTAGAAGGGATTATCAATTCATTCTTATTTACCTTAATTGGCCTTGAGTTATTTATTCTTGACTTAAACTTTAGCCTGATTTTAGGTGGAATAGTTGCTTTCTTTATTCTGCATATTTCTCGTTTTGCTGCCAACTTTATGTCTTTTGCTTTCTTCCCAACAATGCGTAAGACCAAAAGTTACAATGGTAGTTTAACTATTTTATCTTGGGGTGGTGTTCGAGGAGGGATTTCACTCGCTTTAATTTTGGCGGTCGCGAATATTCCGGCGCTGAGTCCTTATAGTAGTATTCTGATTGGATATACCTTTATTAGCGTATTGTTATCTGGTGTAGTGTGTGGACTTGGCCTTCCTGCGGTAATGAATGCGTTTTATTACAATCCTAATGAAGAAACGGAAGGGCTTAAAGGCTTTTATCAAAAGCTATGCCATAAAATGAATCGCCGTGGCTTTCAATATATAGTTGGAGAAGATGCATTAGGAAGAGAAACAATTACTATCTTTAACCCAGATGTTATTGTTGATCAAAAAACAGAAGACGGGATCGCAACCATGCATGATCCAAATAAGTTACAAGAAGTAAAACGTTTTGAAAGTCCCGATAATTTCTAAAGGTAAATAAAAAATAATTTTTATTTGAATATAAAAATGAGGCTTTAGTGTAATAGTAAAATATTATCTAAGGCCATTTTTTTTATATATATCATTATTAATATATTTTATTTTGTTGAGATATTAAAACTTGTTATATGAAAATTTAAATTAAAATAATTTTTAATGAATGTTCAATATTGAAAAATTAATTTTCTTTTACATATAAAAAAGTTAATAAGCTTTTTGTATAGATTATAAGTAGAAAAATCAGATTTTTATTTATATAAAATTTGTATTAGTTAATTTTTTTTCTTTAAGGGCTTTAGTATTTATTTTTTTTATTTTAAAGTGATTAACGTAAAAATGATCACATTACTTAATGTTTTTTAAGTTGTAGATCAAAAAACATGAAAACATTAAGTAAAAAGAATTATACATAAAATCATTTAAATCAATAATATAAAGGAATGTAGATATGCCTGAGATACAAATTATTGCTAAGGATAATCATAAGACCTTGGTAACCACAGAGGGAACTTCTGCAAAACTTTCAGAAGCGTCAGTTGTATTGGTGAAAGTGGCTGCCAGTGATGTATTGGTAGTGAATAGGGAGGGTACCAATGCAGTCATACGTCTGAAAAATGGCGAGACCATTGTTATTGAAGGTTTCTTTAGCGGAACAGCCGAGCCTAAAGATAACAGTCTGGTTTTCCAAGATGAAAATGGACAGTTGATTTGGGCAAAATTCAAAGATGCTGAAAATGATGCAGATGCTGATAGTGACGCAGATGCAGATGCTGACAGTGATGTGGAACCACAAGCACTTTTAGGTGAGGATTTACCAGCAGCTCTACCAGCAGAAGCTCCACAAGAGTTGGTATCTGATGTTATTTACCAGCCTATTTCTTCAATTGAACCTTTACTTTATCATGATGCAGGCGTGAACCCATGGTTATGGGCTGCTATTCCACTAGTTGCGGGCGGTATTATCGCCGCAGCATCAAATCATGATAGTAATGATGATTCTTCAACACCAACAGATACTACACCACCAGCTACTCCTTCTGTACCGAGTGGTTATCTGGACAATGTTGGACCTGATCAAGGAATCAAGGGGTCAGGAAGCAGCACAGATGATACGACACCAGGTGTTGTGATTTCTGCACCGGGTGCAGGTGAGACTCCGACCTTGTATGTTGATGGTGAGAAGGTAGCTGCAAGCTATGATCCTGTAACCGGTACACTAACGCCTACCACTCCGCTGGCAGATGGTTCACATCAACTGACTTATACGTTGACTGATGCAGCAGGTAATGAAAGTGCACAGAGCCCAGCAATAACAGTTACTGTAGATACATTAGCACCGGCTACTCCTTCTGTACCGAGTGGTTATCTGGACAATGTTGGACCTGATCAAGGAATCAAGGGGTCAGGAAGCAGCACAGATGATACGACACCAGG
>NZ_JAKTIJ010000016.1:0-229475 GCF_027855275.1 Acinetobacter sp. AOR12_HL
AGAGGTGGATCAGGAAATTTGAACAACACTTATAAGTGATATTTTGCTCCCCAAATGATGTTATAAACATCAATATATGGAGTATTTTATGGCACGTAGACCAAGAAGAAATCATTCAAATGATTTTAAAGCTAAGGTAGCACTTGCTGCGATTAAAGCAGAAAAAACACTTGCTGAATTGAGTGCTGAATTTGATGTTCATCAAAACCAAATTATCGACTGGAAAAATCAACTGATTTCAGCTTCCTCGCAAGCTTTCGATCAATCAAAAGCTCCAACAGAACCACCCATCGATCTAAAAAAACTACATGCAAAAATCGGTGAGCAGGCATTAGAAATTGATTTTTTAGAAGGTGTGTTGAAGAAACTGGGCCGCTTCAACCACAAAAGTTAATCGATGACTCACTTCAGATTTCAGTATCTAAGCAAGCTCAGCTGCTGAAAGTCTCCCGTGGTTGTTATTACTATCGCCCAAAACCTGTGAGTGCATCAGATCTGAAGCTGATGCGGTGTATGGATGAGTTACATATGCAATACCCTTTTGCAGGTAGCCGTATGATGCGTGATTTGTTGAATCGTCAAGGACATCATATAGGACGACGTCATACACGTACTTTAATGAAGAAAATGGGCATTAATGCGTTATATTGCAAACCAAATTTAAGCCAGGCTAATCAAGCTCACCGCAAATATCCATATCTGCTCAAAGGATTGGCTATTCAGCGCAGTAATCAAGTGTGGTCTACGGATATAACGTATATCCCTATGGCAAAAGGCTTTGTTTATTTATGTGCTGTGATTGATTGGCATAGCCGCAAGGTACTTGCGCATAGAGTATCGATTAGTATGGAGGTTACATTTTGCATAGAAACATTAAATGAAGCTATTGAAAAATATGGTCGACCTGAAATATTTAATACAGACCAAGGCAGTCAGTTTACCAGTGATGCATTTATTGATGTATTGAAATCAAATGACATCCAAATCAGCATGGATGGTAAAGGTCGATGGGTTGATAATGTGATGGTTGAACGATTATGGCGGAGCGTTAAATATGAAGAGGTGTATCTCAAAGCCTACAGCAATGTTTTGGATGCGAAGAAGCAATTAAACGCATATTTTGAATTTTATAATTTGAAACGACCTCATTCGAGTCTGGACAAAATGACTCCAGATGAGTTTTACTATGACCAGCTACCACAACAAAATAAGGTAGCTTAACTAGAGCAGAGTATCACTTATAAATAAGCTTTTAGTTGTTCAAACATGTGGGACCACCTCTTATAAACATAATAATTTTCTATATTCCGAACTACGATCATCTGGGAAAGTATCAATATGTTTTTTTAAATCATCTAAAGAAATAGTATCATTTAATACAAAGTAGAATATAGCTTCTAATTTATAAGTCTTTCTAATCTCATCGGTTTGTAGAACACTATCAATAGTAGTTGCATTGAAATTTTCATAACGTTCTTTTTTAGATTTTTCACAATAGTCTTTAATTTTATCTGCTTGCGATTTCTTTAATTCCTCAGCGCATTTTAATTCAGGACATATAGAACTAAAACCATATGCAGGAAACCATTGATTACTTGGAACGCCCATCTCATCAATTAATATAATGACATCATCCTTTTTGTTTGCAATAAGATCAAAATACTCACTAACAAGCTGAGCAGTATTATTATACTTATAAAGGTATTCAACTTTTTCTTTCGAATCAATTGCAAGAACTTTATCTGAGTTCTTTAACGTATCTAACCCATCTGCCACACTAACTTTAACAGTACCACCTGCAACAATTTCTCTAACAACTTCTAATACTTTCCTAACTTCAAGTGCAGATACTGGTAATGAAAGCTCTTCTATCGCTTTAAAAAGGCTTATATAGTCATCCGTTTTAACTTTATTGATTCTAATCATTGAACCATTAATAGAAATATCATGGTCTTGAATTTCTAGTGAGTCAGAACCAGGCTCGTATTCAACAAGTAAAAAGTTCTTTCTAATTTCTTCAGCTTGTGGTGAGTTAATTTCAACATATTTATAAATTGTGCTTAATATTTCTTTAATATTATCATCGCCAACACTATAACCTAAAAAAATAATTGGATTGTGAACAAATAAAGAAATTAGCTGGGCTCTAATTAACTCATATCTTTCAGCAAAGTTCTTATAATCATTCTCCGTTAAAATGATTTTTTCAGGGTAATTTACGCATCCATGAATTTTATAAATAGAACCATACGGATTACTTAATAAAATTTCATTACCAATCAAAGGCTGAAATTGAATTAAATCCTCAATCATACGGTCATAATTTGTCGTTACAACAGAAGAAATATTCTTTGAAATTCTCTTAAAACATTCAATCTCAGGAAGCATACTATCTTTGTAATCTAAAGTAGATAGTAGGTTTTTTACATAAATTTTAAAACGACTCAACGACTTATTTTCACGACTAGCTTCATAAAATAGATCATTAATATCTTTAAACTTACCATCTCTATCTTTAGCAACCAGTTCGTTAAATTCTAGCTCAAGTAACTGAGCTAATTGCATAAGATCATATGATCCATCCTGGGTCTTATGCACCTTGTTCTTCATATCATAAAATTTTTCATCGGTGCCATAGAGATCAATAGCTACATACTTCAAAAGCCCTTCCCAATTAAAAGAGTTATTTAAATATCGAAGACTTAGACCAGTACCCACAAATAAAACTGGGTGATTCTTGTAACTACTAACAAACTCAAAAATGTCCATAACTTAACTTCTAAATTGTTGTTCTGAAGATAAGCACATCTTATATATTAGAAACAATTCAAGCAATTTGATAATTAGTATTTCAAAATTAAATATTTTTTGCTTACTACAGGCTTACGTTGCATAAACCCCAAAAACAACAAAGCCCCGATTATCGGGGCTAAGTCATTGATATTTGGCGGAAGCGGTGAGATTCGAACTCACGGAGGACTCACACCCTCGTCGGTTTTCAAGACCGGTGCATTAAACCGCTCTGCCACGCTTCCATGTGCGTAAGAATACAAAGCTTATTCATTTTATTCAAGAAAAAAATCATTGCTTTGTGTTCAAGTGCATATTGTTTCATCAATTTTACAGTTGGGCAGCCAATTCTGCTCCTTCTTTAATCGCACGCTTCGCATCTAGCTCTGCTGCGAGCTTTGCACCACCAATAATATGGTAGTTCGCTATAGTCGACTCCCCTTCTTTTGGCATCAAGTCTTTTACCGACTCTTGCCCCGCACACACCACAACGGTATCTACACGTAAAAGCTGGTCCTGACCATTATGCTCAATCCAAAGCCCTTCATCGGTAACTGCTTTATATTGCACGCCACGAAGCATGCGTACACCGTGCTTTTTAAGCTGGGCACGATGTACCCACCCCGAAGTCTTGCCAAGACCAATACCAAGAGGGGTTGTTTTACGTTGCAGCAAATAAATTTCTCGTATCGCTGGCTCAACTACTGGTGGTTGCATACCACCTTCAGAAACATAATTTGGATCTGGGTCTACACCCCACTCACGTTGCCACTCGGCTAAAGGTTGAGGCTGTGGTTGATGTGGAGGTTTAAGTAAAAATTCTGAGACATCGAAACCAATACCACCTGCCCCAATCACTGCAACTTTTCGTCCAACTTCAGCGCCCTGTAAAACTTGAGCATAAGAAAGAACTTGAGGTGAATTACTTCCTTCAATCTTTAATGCACGCGGCACGACTCCAGTTGCCACAATCACCTCATCAAAACCTTCGCGTTCAAGTTGTTCACGATTAACACGAGTATTTAAACGAACATCTACGCCAGTTTTTTGAAGTTGTACTTTAAAGTAGCGAATCGTTTCGTGGAATTCCTCTTTACCCGGCACAACCTTTGCAAAGTTAAACTGACCACCTACATCTGCATTGGCTTCAAACAAAGTCACTGCATGACCGCGACTTGCAGCAACAGTTGCAGCAGACATACCGGCTACACCACCACCTACAACGGCGATACGCTTTGGTTGTTTGGTTTTTAAATAAACCAATTCAGTTTCATGACCTGCACGTGGGTTTACTAAACAAGACACACGCGTATTTTTAAATGCATGATCTAAACATGCTTGGTTACAGGCAATACACGTATTGATTTCATCTACACGATTGGTCGCAGTTTTATTTACCCAAAAAGCATCGGCCAATAAAGGGCGTGCCATTTGGATCATATCTGCTTTGCCGGTTGCCAAAATCTCTTCAGCAGTTTCAGGCATATTAATACGGTTAGACGCAATGACTGGAATTGAAATATGTTGTTTTACATGAGCCGTATAATCGACAAACGCTGCACGAGGGACCGAGGTGACAATAGTCGGCACACGTGCTTCATGCCAGCCAATACCCGTATTTAATAAAGTGACACCCGCTTTTTCTAAAGCTTTCGCAACCGTAACCACTTCTTGCATGGTGTTACCGTCATGCACAAGGTCGAGCAACGATAAACGGAAACAGATAATAAATTTTTCGCCAACTTTTGCGCGGATCGCTTTGACAATTTCAACTGGGAAACGCATACGGTTTTCAATTTCACCACCCCAACGGTCTGTACGCTGGTTTACATGGCGACTTAAAAACTGGTTAATCAGATATCCTTCCGACCCCATAATTTCAACGCCGTCGTAGCCTGCCTTTTTGGCAATGTCGGCACACTGTGCATAATCTTCAATGGTACTGAGAATATTTTTTTCAGAAAGTTGACGTGGCTTAAATGGTGAAATCGGTGATTTTATTGGACTCGAAGACACTACAAATGGTTGGTAACCATAGCGTCCTGCATGCAAAATTTGCATCAAAATTTTTGAACCATGTTTATGGACGGCATGAGTCACCAAACGGTGCTGCGGAATATCAAATAAGCTATTCATGGTTCCGCCAGCCGGAGCCAACCATCCTTGACGGTTCGGAGAAATACCGCCAGTCACAATCAAACCAACTCCACCTTTGGCACGCTCTTCAAAATAAGCTGCCAGTTTTGGGTAGTTAAAAAAGCGGTCTTCTAATCCCGTATGCATAGATCCCATGACCACACGGTTTTTAATGGTAGTGAAGCCCAAATGTAATGGTTTTAATAAATTGGCGTAACTTGTCATGCTGCGTCCCAATATTTTTTTGCAACTTGTTGCATAGTACTTTAATACTTTTTTGATAATTTTGGATGACCAAGAATTATTTTTTATTTGAGATTATGGTCAATCTATAAATGAAGCAGATAATCCCATATTTTTCTTTAAATAATAAATAGCCATCAGAACAAGTGAATTAATGCTTTTTTTGCCAAAAAAAGCACCATGAATAGTGCTACAATAGCCGCCATTCAGAATTCTCGAGACCGCCTCAACGGGGTCTTTTTCATAAATGTTAGGATTAGCAATGACTGATAATGCAACTATCTTGCAGCATGTACCAGTAGGCAAAAAAGTTGGGATTGCCTTCTCCGGTGGTCTAGACACTTCAGCTGCTTTATTGTGGATGAAACAAAAAGGCGCTGAGCCTTATGCATATACTGCAAACTTAGGCCAGCCAGATGAAGATGACTACGATGCAATTCCAAAGAAAGCAGAACAATACGGCGCTGTAAAAGCTCGCTTGATTGACTGCCGCTTACAATTGGCGCTTGAAGGTATTGCTGCAATTCAGTGTGGTGCATTCCATATCAGTACAGGTGGTGTTCCTTATTTCAATACGACTCCACTCGGTCGTGCAGTAACAGGTACTATGCTCGTTACTGCCATGAAAGAAGATGACGTAAACATCTGGGGTGATGGTTCAACTTATAAAGGTAACGATATTGAACGTTTCTATCGTTATGGTTTGTTGACCAACCCAAATCTTAAAATTTACAAGCCGTGGTTAGATCAAAACTTTATTGATGAGCTTGGTGGCCGTGCAGAAATGTCACAGTTCCTCATCGACAACGGTTTTGACTACAAAATGTCAAAAGAAAAAGCGTACTCAACTGACTCAAACATGTTGGGCGCAACTCACGAAGCAAAAGATCTTGAATACCTAAATGCAGGTATCAAAATCGTTGACCCAATCATGGGCGTTGCTTTCTGGAAAGAAGAAGTTGAAATCAAACCAGAAGAAGTGACTGTACGTTTTGAAGAAGGTGTACCTGTTGCATTAAATGGTCAGCGTTTTGACAATCCGGTTGAGCTTATTCTTGAAGCAAACCGTATCGGTGGCCGTCATGGTTTAGGTATGTCTGACCAAATCGAAAACCGTATTATCGAAGCGAAATCTCGTGGTATTTATGAAGCACCGGGTATGGCCCTTCTTCATATTGCTTACGAGCGTTTGGTTACTGGTATTCACAACGAAGATACGATCGAACAATACCGCATTAACGGTTTACGTCTAGGCCGTTTACTTTACCAAGGCCGTTGGTTCGACTCACAAGCGCTTATGTTGCGTGAAACTGCACAGCGTTGGGTAGCTAAAGCGATTACTGGTGAAGTAACACTTGAACTTCGTCGTGGTAATGACTACACCATCATGAACACTGAATCTCCAAACTTAACGTACGAAGCTGAACGTTTAACAATGGAAAAAGGTGATTCAATGTTTACGCCAATGGACCGTATTGGTCAGTTGACTATGCGTAACCTCGACATTACCGATACACGTGCAAAACTAGGTATCTATACAGATGCTGGCTTGCTTTCAATCGGTCAAGGTTCTGCTGTACCTCAATTAGACAATAAGAAAAAATAATTTCTTATAAGGTCAAAAGAGCCACCTCAATAGGTGGCTTTTTTATACTTAAAGTTAAGTTAGGCAATTTCGGCGACTTGTAATGGTTGATAATAAATTTGATTACGACCAAGCTGTTTTGCCCGATATAAAGCCTGATCTGCCGCATGAATAAGCCTATCTTGTCCCATCTTTAGCCCACCCGTATATACGGTAAACCCTAAACTGATAGTGACATACTTCGACACTAAAGAAGCTGCGTGAGGAATCGCTTGCCGCTCAATGGCTTTATAGATATTTGCAGCCACTGAATAAGCACCCTGTGCAGGTGTTTCAGGTAAAAGTACAACGAACTCCTCGCCCCCATAACGCGCAACAAAGTCGACATGACGAATCGAGTTTTTAATTGCAGAAGCAATAGATGAGATGACTTTATCTCCCATCTGGTGCCCGTAAAAATCGTTATAGTTTTTAAAAAAATCAATATCAATAAATAAAACAGCTAAAGGACGCTTCTCTTGATTTGCTCGGTAGTAGAAAAAATCAAACATCTCATCAAATGTACGTCGATTCGAAATTTGAGTCAGGGCATCCTGCTGGCTTAAATGCAATAACTCCGACGCTTCAATCCGTAAGATCTGCTCATTAATTTCAGCAAGCTGGTTATTTAAAAAAAGGCTTCTTTCTCTTGAGATGAGCATACTACTAATCGAGAAACCTAAAATACAACTACCGAACAAAGCACGACCCAGTGCAATATAGTCACAATTTACGTCTAACAAAATAAGAAAAGCAAAAACTAAAAATGCTGCCAATAAACCAACACAAAGCATATGCAAAGGTTTAATACCGCTTAATATGAACCCGAGCATATATAAAAATGAAAGAAGCAACATAGACTGGTTCTTCAGCGCCATATTTCCGACACTAAGCAATAACATCGCATTAATAATAATGGTTAAAAATACAATGCCACATGCAGCTAAATAAAAGTGCTCGGAGAGTTTTGTAAATTTGGCAAAAAACCAGAACAATAACAGGGCAAGTGCAATATTCATTGCGCTAAGTAAGCAATGAATAAAGTCCAAAGTAATATAAGGTACCCCAATCACTAAATAGTCGGTCGGCAGGGCCAATAAAATAAAAATTAAATAAGTGAGTACACCACTTGCTAGAAACTTTGAGATGTTCTGTCTAGTTCGATCAAGATTTAAACACCAGAATTTTTTTTCCAGTTGTTTGGGCAAAGGCATATTGGCATAACGATGGGTATGTAGAGTGACCAAATACTCGATTTCTTCTTTAGATTTGAGTAATTGATGTACATTTCCCCTATTCGCCACTAGTCGATTCCTACATATTCTGCATTAACAAAATATAACATTATTTTTTAAAGCTCCCTGCGCTTTATTTTGCAATTTGTCCGTAATTCTCGTTACCATTTTCACACTTTATCGATTATCATTTGTTTTATTTCGAAGTTTGAACTGCCTTGAACTCTATTACCCTGCTCCAGCCAGATGATTGGCATGCACATTTACGTGATGGTTTAGCATTAAAACGTACTGTTCCAGATTTGGCTAAACAATTCGCCCGCGCGATTTGTATGCCTAACCTTGTACCGCCTGTAAAAACAGTAGAAGAAGCTTTAGCTTATCGCGAACGCATTCTTGCTCATGTTCCGGAAGGCAATAATTTTGACCCTCGTATGGTGCTTTATTTTACTGACCACACTTCACCTGATGAAGTTCGTAAAATTAAAGAATCAGAACATGTAAATGCGATTAAGCTTTATCCTGCTGGTGCGACCACAAACTCCGATAATGGTGTGAGTGATATTCGTAAAGTTTATGCAGTCATTGAGCAATTAGAGGAACATCAAGTTCCGTTATTGCTTCATGGTGAAGTAACTCACAATCATGTAGATATTTTTGATCGTGAAAAACGCTTCCTAGATGAGGTATTATCACCTCTATTGAAACAGTTCCCGAAACTTAAAATTGTGCTTGAGCACATCACTACTAGTGATGCAGCACACTTTGTTTTAGAACAAGACCGTAATGTGGCGGCAACAATCACTCCACAACATTTATTATTTAACCGTAATGATATGTTGGTTGGTGGTATTAAACCGCACTTCTACTGTTTACCAATTTTAAAACGTCAAACGCATCAAACGACTTTACTTGAAGTGGCGACAAGCGGTAATCCTAAGTTTTTCTTAGGTACAGATAGCGCTCCTCATGCACAAAATGCAAAAGAGAATGCTTGTGGATGTGCAGGCTGCTATAGTGCACCAAATGCAATTGAGCTTTATGCACAAGCATTTGACCAAGTCGGTAAATTAGAGCGTCTAGAAGGTTTTGCTAGCCATTTTGGTGCAGACTTCTACGGTCTACCACGTAATACTTCTACCATTACTTTGGTTAAAGAAGATAACCTCGTTCCAGAATCTTTTGATTATTTAGATAATCAAAAAATCATCCCGCTGCATGCCGGGAAAACGCTGCAATGGAGAAAAGTGTGACACAAGAAAACTCTGTCCCGGTCATTGGCCAACGTTTTCGTGGCTTCTTACCTGTTGTTGTCGATGTTGAAACGGCAGGTTTTAATGCCCAGACAGATGCATTGCTAGAAATCGCATGCATTCCGATTGTGTATAATGCTCAGGGACAATTTGTCCCTGGTCCTGCATTTCATGCACATATTAACCCTTTTGAAGGGTCTAACCTCGACCGCCGTTCGCTAGACTTCATTGGTATTGATCCATTCAACCCAATGCGTATTGCAATGGCTGAAGATGAAAGAACTGCTTTACGTCGCATTTTTAAATCGGTCAATGAAGTTCGTAAACAGCAACATTGTACTCATGCAGTACTCGTAGGCCACAACGCACATTTTGACCTTGGTTTTTTACAAGCGGCCATTGCTCGCTCAGGTACAAAAAACCAAAACCCGTTCCATAGTTTTTCAGTGATGGATACGGTCACTTTAAGTGCAGTAATGTTTGGACAAACTGTACTTGCAAAAGCATGTATTCAAGCTGGAATTGAGTTTGATGGTAAAGAAGCACACTCTGCTTTATACGATACTCAAAAGACTGCTGAACTGTTTTGCTATATTTTGAACAAACTGTCTCCTTACCTCCTTGACAGTTTGGTGGCGGCTTCTTAAGATACCGCCATCCTCAACGTCCCTATCGTCTAGAGGCCTAGGACATCGCCCTTTCACGGCGGTAACCGGGGTTCGAATCCCCGTAGGGACGCCATATTCTCTTCATATAAAATTTTTCTCTCTAAGTTCTGTCTTCTTATTCTTTTTATATTTTTCTTTATTTCTAAATAAAATACACTTGTGCAAATATATCACTGATCCAGTATTTCCTTTACATAGATTTACAATATAATAATTCTTATTTTTATACTGATATTTATTATCAAAAAGGTTTTAAATGGATCTTAAGCTTCGCCTTCTCTCCCTGAGTATTGCACAACTATGCTGTATTCCGGCTGCTTTTGCAGACACGAACAACTCTTCAACTACTCTTGCAACTATCAAAATTAAAGCCCAACAGGCATCTGACCAGACTTATAAAGTGGATAGTTCCAGTAGTGCTACGCGTAGTGAAATTGCATTACAAGATACCCCGCAATCTGTGAGCGTAGTAACCCAAAAAGTAATTGAAGATATTGGTGCAACTCGCTTAGTTGAAGCACTTGATTTAGCTGGTGGCGTGACTCGTGCTAATAACTTTGGTGGTCAAGGTTTAACTGGTTTTAACGTGCGTGGGTTTACCAGTGGTGAGTTTTATCGAAATGGGTTTCCAATTAACCGTGGCTATCCAAATGCGCCGGATAGCAACACAATTGAACGTGTAGACGTTTTACGTGGCCCCTCTTCTAGCTTATATGGACGTGGTGACCCAGGTGGTACGTTTAACTTAATTTCTAAAACACCAAAGTCTGAGCAACAAACCACTTTAGGTGCACAGCTCAACAGTGAAGGTTTATATCGCACTACTGTCGATACAACAGGTACTATCCCAAATGCAGAAAATATTGGTTATCGCCTAAATGTAATTGCAGAAGGTGGGGATAGTTACCGTGACCATGTCGAATCTAAACGTTATGGAATTGCTCCCGTCATTCAATGGCAAGCTACTGATGCCACCAAGGTTACTTTTGAAGCCGATATTTTAAGAAACCAACATCCACTCGACCGTGGTCATACACGTTATCCAACACAGAAATCTTTTAATAGCTCACCAGAAACCTATTTATGGGAAACGGGTAAATACTACAATCGACTCTACAATGATAACAATATGACTCAATTACGAGTTGAACATGACCTTGGGAATGACTGGAAGCTAAATGCTGGCGTGCAATATTTAAATGGCAAATTGCATGGCTATGCAGTAGAAGCAAATGGCATTCAGGCTGATGGAGAAACATTAGGGCGAAATTACAATTATCGCGAATTAAAATGGCAAGATACCGATGCCCAAATTAATCTCACAGGTAATTTTCAGCTTTTAGGTTTAGCCCATACTTTAGTGACTGGGCTTGAATATGAAAATTATGATTATAAGTCATACATTATTCGCTCAAGCGGAGATATCGGTAGCTACCCTATTAATATTTATAATCCGGTTTTAGGGCAACCTTTACCTGAGCTCAATCGTGTAACCACACATGACCGTGAAAACTTAAAAACAACGGCCCTTTTTGTACAAGACCAAATCGACTTAAATGAGCGTTTAAGTGCACTCTTAGGCTTACGATTTGAACATTACGAGCACGATTACAAAAACCTATTACCAAATACTACCAACTGGAATACCAGTCATGATGCATTTATTCCACGTTTAGGCTTAGTTTATAAAGCAAGTGATGACCTTTCACTCTATGGCAATGCTGCAAAATCTTTTAAACCAAATACTGGCGCCAGCCGTAACGGAGAAGGTTTTGATCCTGAAGAAGGTACGGCTTACGAGTTAGGTTTTAAATGGCAAGCACTTGATAATATGTTATCGATTGATTCCGCTATTTTTTATGCTAATAAAGAAAATGTCTTAACATTAGACCCTGTTGATTCAGCTTATAAAGTCGCTGCTGGCGAAGTTCGTAGCCGTGGCATTGAGTTAAATATTGCTGGTCAAATTACACCTGCCTGGAAAATTATTGGTGGATATGCTTATACAGATGCGGAAGTAACTAAAGACAATACTTTGCAAAAAGGAACAGCTCTAGCCAATATTCCAAAGAATAGTTTTAATCTTTTAAATATCTATGAATTTCAGGATGGTCCTTTACAAGGCTTAGGTCTGGGCATCAATCAAAAATATATTGATAAACGTGCAGGTCAGACAGCTAATAGTACCTATACCATGAAAGGTTATGCAGTTACAGATTTGGTTTCTTATTATCAGGCGACACCAAAACTTCGTCTTAACTTAGATGTGAAGAACATTTTTGATAAAGTTTATGATGAAAGTGCTTTCAATTTATATGCTTATCCGGGTGAATCACGTACCGTTCAATTAGGTATGAGCTATACGTTCTAAATTGAGCATAAAGGTACTATTTCATCCTTAGAAATAGTACCTTTACTTTAAGAAATTTTTACGCTGACTTACGTGAATTCACGCGTCCTTGAACAACAGCCTTAATATTACCCTTGGCATAATTTAAAAACACGATTAAAGGTGACAGTTTAGGATTTGGCTTTTTACCCTGCCCAATGGCTTTAAATTGTGCCGCGTACCAAATAATTTCCATAATTGCCATTTTATCGACAAAAGGTAAACCTGTTTTAATTGGTTTTACGGCGTAGCGAACGTCTTGGCCTGCGATTAAACGGTCAGTTAAATCTGTTTCAACAGCAAGTGGACGAGCAATACCAATAAAGTCGCATGCCCCACTTGCTAGAGCAGCATTCATGCCTTCTACTGTACGGAAGCCACCTGTCACCATAAGTTTACATTTTACATGCTGACGGATTTTTTCAGCGAAGTCTAAGAAATACGCTTCACGTGCAATAGTACTTGCCTTACGTTTATCCGCTTTGGCACCAGCCATTGCAGGTGCTTCGTAAGTTCCACCTGAAATTTCAATTAAATCAATCCCAGCTTCATCAACTGCTTTAAATACCGAAATCACATCTTGTTCGCTAATACCACCGCGCTGGAAGTCGGCAGAGTTGAGCTTAACGGAAATAATAAAATTATCAGAAGTTGCTTCACGTACTGCTTTATAAACTTCTAGTAAAAAGCGAGTACGGTTTTCGATTGAACCACCCCACTGGTCTGTACGTTTATTGGTTAATGGTGATAAAAACTGGCTAATTAAATAGCCATGTGCACCATGTAACTGTACCCCTTCAAAACCCGCCTTTTCACAAATACGAGCAGCGTTCGCAAAACGTTTAATAATATCCAAAATTTCTTCATGCGTAAGAGCACGTGGAGTACCAAACATAGTCGCTAAAGCTGGGCTAAAAGGAACTGCCGAAGGTGCAACTGTTTCTTTATTTAGGCCCTTTGGACACTGACGACCAGGGTGAGACAATTGGATAAGTTGTACCATCCCATATTGTTTACCGACTGCTGCCCATTCTTTTAAACGCTCTAGGTCACGCTCGGTTTCAATCACCACTACCCCAGGTTCGTTTTTGGCCTCTACATTGACCATAACATTTCCAGTAATCGCACAGCCCAAACCACCTTTGGCCCATGCACTATACAAACCTAAATGTAATTCATTCGGCTGGCCTTCATAGTTTGCAAGTGCCTCACTCATTGCACCTTTAATAATCCGGTTTTTAAATGTGGTATTTCGAATTGTGATTGGTTGTGCAATCTGGCTCATGGTTAACCTCTTTTAATATTTTAGAGCAATTACTCTAATTTAGATGAGTTATAGGTCATGTCAAGGGGAAATCGATAACTGACAATAGCACATGTCAAATTTAAAAAATATAAAAAAATGCAACTTTTTGCATTAAAAATTTAAATAAAATTTATTATTATAAAACAGAATCTTATTAAATATATTTAACAACTTGCTGCAATTAATTGCTTGGTATATTCAGTTTTTGGGGTATTAAATAACTGCTCAGTTGGCTGATATTCCACAACTTTTGCATGTCGTAATACCATCACTTTATGACACAGTGCTTTGACCACATTTAAATCATGACTAATAAAAATATAGCTCAAGTGCTCTGTTTGTTGTAAACGTCGTAATAATTGAATCATCGCTTTTTGCGTGGTTCGGTCTAAGGCAGACGTTGGTTCATCTAAAATTAAAAGTTTAGGTTGAACTACTAAAGCTCTCGCTAAAGCAACACGTTGTCGTTGCCCACCAGAAAGTTCATGTGGATAGCGATGTTGAAAGCCCTCAGCCAACTCAACTTTTATTAAAGCTGATTCAACTTGCTGTTTAATTTCTTTATCAGCTATCGCTTTGACTTTTAACCCTTCAGCAATAATCTGCCCTACCGTCATACGTGGGTTTAGACTACCAAATGGATCTTGGAAAACAATCTGTAAGTCTGACCTGATCTTGCGTAAAGCTTTTTGTTCTAAGTGGTTTATATCTTGCCCTAGAAAGTTAATCTGTCCCTCACTTTTAATTAATCGAACCAGAGCCAAAGCCAATGAAGATTTTCCGGATCCACTTTCACCCACAATGCCTAATGCTTCGCCTTGAGCAAGCTCAAAATTTACATTTTCAACCGCATTGGTATAACCCTGAATTCGGTTAAAGAAACCACGTCGTATTGGATATTTAACATTGAGTTGTTGAACAGATAAAATCTTATGACTGGTTGAACGTTGCTCAGCGAAACCAAGATCATGATCTAACAATTGCTGGGTATAAATTGACGCAGGATTTTTAAAGATCTGCTGAAGCTGACCTTGCTCTACAACTTGTCCTTTGTGTAATACAATCAGCTTATCAGCATAACGGCGTACCAAATTTAAATCATGGCTAATCAAAATCAGTGCCATACCATATTTGCTTTGCAAAGATTTTAATAATACTAAAATTTGCGTCTGTAAAATCACATCAAGCGCGGTAGTTGGTTCATCTGCAATTAAAATTTTAGGTTGAAGAGCTAGCGCAGCCGCAATCATCACCCGCTGTTTTTGACCACCTGAAAGCTCATGCGGATAACGTTTTAAAATGTACTCTGGATTAGCAATTCCTACATCTTTTAATAATTGAATTACCTGCTGCTGAGCTTTCGATTTTGATCTACCTTGTAAAATAAAATTTTCACCGACAATTTTTTCAACCCGATGTAATGGGTTTAAAGCTGTAGAAGGCTCCTGAAAAATCATGGCAATATGATGGCCACGTAAATAAGTTCTAGTCTTTTCGTCTATTTCTAAAATATTTTTTGAATCAATAATAATACGACCAGATGTTTTTAATTTTTCTGGTAATAATCCCATCATCGCCAAGCAGCTTATTGTTTTACCTGAACCACTCTCACCTACAATTGCAAGCGTATCACCAGTTTGTAAGTGTAAATTGAGACCTTCTAATAAAGTCTGATCTTGCGTAGAGATTGAAAGGTTTTCTATGTTTAGCAAGCTAGCATCTTCACTTAAGTTATTTTCTTGGGTCAAATGCATCACGTGCCGCCTCCCCAATATAAATTAATAATGACAATACAAAAGCTAAGCTAAAAAACCCAGATAAAGCCAACCACGGTGCGTCTAAGTTATTTTTACCTTGCAACAACAACTCACCTAAAGAGGCTGCATCTGGCGGCAAGCCATAGCCCAAGAAATCAAGTGCGGTTAAAGCAATAATATTAGTCGTCAAAATAAAAGGTAACTGCGATAGACTAGAACTTATGGCATTTGGCAAAATGTGCTTAAAGATAATTGTTCTATCATTTACACCTAAAACCTGAGCCGCACGCACATAGTCAAGTTGACGCGCTTTTAAAAATTCGGCACGGACAATTCCCACAAGTACAGTCCAGCTAAAGAACAGCATAATAAAAAATAGCCAATATACATTTGGGGTAAACATGCTGACCAAAATCATGACCATAAAGAGCATGGGTAAACCATTCCAAACTTCTACCAACCGTTGCCCTAACAAATCGACCCAGCCACCATAGTAGCCTTGTATAGCACCCACAAAAATACCAAGTAGTGCTGCACAACCTGTTAAAGCCAAGCCGAAAAGTAATGAGACTCTAAGCCCATAGAGAATACGTGCAAGCACGTCTCGCCCTTGGTCATCTGTCCCTAACCAGTTCTGCTTAGAAGGTGGTGATGGCACAGGTACAGCTAAATCTAAATTAGGAGTCTGGTAAGAAAATCTTATAAGCGGCCAAATAGCCCATCCTTTATGGTTGATAAGCTTTTGTACAGCGGGATCTTTATAATCTGCTTCTGTTTCAAACACGCCACCAAAAGTGGTTTCGGGATATGTTTTAAAGACAGGCAAATAATAAGCGTCCTCATATTTCACCAACAATGGTTTGTCGTTAGCAATGAGCTCAGCAGCTAAGGACATCATCAAAATGAGACTAAATAAAACAAAGCTTGCCCACCCTAATTTATGTTGCCTAAACTTTTGCAGTCGTGATCGCACAATAAAAGACATTATTTGCCTCCTTGTGCGTCAAAGTGAATACGCGGATCAATCCATTGATACAGTACATCGCAAATAAGTCGTAAAAGCAGACTAAACAGCGTGAAGAAAAATAATACGCCAAAAATAACCGGATAGTCTCGCTGAACAATTGCTTCAAAGCCCAACAACCCCACACCATCTAGGTGAAAAATAATTTCAATAAAAAGATTTCCCACAAAGAAAATGCCTGCTAAAGCTTCCGGCAATCCAGCAATAACCACTAAAATGGCATTACGGAATACATGTTTATATAAGACTTGTTGACTATTTAAACCTTTTGCATAAGCTGCCAAGACATAAGGTTTATTAAGCTCTTCTAAAAATGAATATTTGGTTAGATAAGTTAGGCTGGCAAAACCACCCAACACCATGGTAATAAGCGGCAACGTCATGTGCCATAAATAGTCCGTAATTTTTCCGAACCAACTCAATTGATAAAAATTATCTGACACTAGGTTTTGTAATGGAAACCACTGAAAATATGAACCGCCAGCAAAAAAGACAATAAGCAGTATACCAAAGACAAAGCTGGGTACTGCATAACCCACCACTAGCAATAAAGAAGTGGAACGATCAAACCATGTCCCTTGTTGCTTCGCTTTTTTAATTCCAAGTGGAATTGAAATAAGATAAATCAGCAAAGTGCTCCATAGCCCAAGTGAAATTGACACAGGCATTTTTTCCCAGAGCAGCTCAACCACTGATTTATCTTTAAAAAAGCTTTGTCCAAAGTCTAAAGTCAAATAGCCTTTTAACATCAGTAAAAAACGTTCTACTGGAGGATGGTCAAACCCGTATTGGGCTTTAATTTGCTCAACCATTTCGGGGCTTAAACCTTTAGCACCTTGATAGTACATTTCAGTGCCTAATATACGCCCTGCTCCTAAGCCACTTTCTACTTCATGAATTGCCTGTTCAACTGGTCCACCCGGTGCAATTTGCACGACCACAAAGTTGATCAATAAAATAATGAACAACGTTGGAATCATTAAAAGAAGTCGCTTTAGAATATATGAACCCATATAACAGGATTTCCTTTAGGTACGTGCTTTTATTGTTGATGTAAATATTGAGCAACTTTCTTAGCTTGGTTTGCATTACTCCACCAATACTCTATACCGGCAGAGAGCACAGGTTTCACTTTAGGCTGCTGATACATATTCCAGTACGCATACCAATAATCCCCTTTTCCATAAGTCGGGATCTGGTAATATCCTGCACGAAGCAATCGGTCAAGAACATGAGTATAAGTGATTTGCTGTTCACGGTCTTTGGCAGTGACCAGTTTTGAAATCACCTCATCAATTACCGGATTACGAATACCAGCGTAGTTATAGTTGCCATTTTGAACTGCTGCTGCACTTCCCCAGAACTGAGCCTGCTCATTGCCCGGGTTTAAAGATTGCGGCAAATTCATCGTAGTCATGTCAAAGTCATAACGGCGTGTACGCTCTAAATATTGCGGCGCATCAACCTGCCGTAAATTAATATTAATTCCTAATTTTTTTAAATTTCTTACAAATGGCATCAGTGTTCTTTGTTTGCCATCTTGCTGAATGAGAAACTCAATTTTTACAGGTTTGCCTTCGGGTGTATATAATTGCCCTTCTTTAATTTTATAACCCGCTTGAATCAACAACTGTCTAGCAATTAATAAATTTTGCCGGTTAAAACCACTGGCATCTGAGGCTGGATATTTCCAATCAGCCAAAACAGCTTTTTGCATGACTGGAGAGAGCTTTGGTAACAGAGGCTTTAATATGGCCATTTCATTGTTTGAAGGACGACCTGTCGCTGCCAAATCACTATTTTCAAAATAACTTTGTAGTCTTTGATATTGTCCGTAAAACAAAGCTTTATTTTGCCATTCAAAATCATAGGCATAAGTCAAGGCTTGTCTAAAGCGGATGTCATTGAAAGGTTTGCGCCGTGTGTTAAAAACATAACTCTCGGTTGCAATGGGGTTATGATGTCTAAATTTATATTGCGTTACCAAACCTGCTTTTACAGCCGGAAAATGATAGTCAGTGACCCATTTTTTTGGATTAGTTTCTTCATGCAAAGTATATTGCCCAGATTTAAAACCTTCGAATGCAATGTCCCAATTTCGGTAATAAACATACTTTAAATGATCGAAGTTATAGCGTCCTTTATTAATAGGTAAGTCTTTTGCCCAATAATTTGGATTACGTTTATAACTAATACTCCGACCTGCATCAATTTTCTCAACAACGTAAGGCCCTGAACCTATAATCGGTTGCAAGCTAATACGGGTAAAATCACGTTTCTGCCAATCTGCTTTTGAGTAAATCGGTAAACTCGCCACAACAAATGGCATTTTAGGATTATGGCTGGACTTAAAAGTGAATTTAACTTGATGTGGGTTTATCACTTCTGTTTTCGATAAGTCTGCAAGATACATTTGTAGACCAAAATTAGATTTGGTTTGATAGGTATCAAAGCTAAATTTCACATCTTCAGCTGTTACGGGCAGTCCATTACTAAATCGAGCTTTTGGGTTTAAATAAAAAGTAACTGACTGGGTTTTTATAGGATCATACGAAACTTTTTCTGCCAAGAGTGGATATAACACGCCCACTTCATCAAGTGACTGGGTCATTAAAGTATCAAAAAGATAATTTACCCCTTCTGTCGCATTTCCCTTACCGTTCATACTGTTTAAGTTATCAAATGTCCCTTGCGCAGCCTGACTCAATACTCCGCCTTTAGGTGCATTCGGGTTGGCATAAGGCATAGAAGCCATTGCCAGATATTTAGGCTTAGAATGAATTGCGATATACGGCGTGGTTTGCTGAGCAGAGAATATAACTTGCGAAAAAACACTGAGCCCGACTAGCAGGCTCAGTTGAGAATATAACTTTTGCATAAAGTACTAATTATTCTATAAATTAGGCACTTTAATGATATCGCCAATACGCAATTGAGTCGACGGTGTTAGGTTGTTGAGTTCCGCCAATAAAGTGGTTTCTAAACCATATTTACTCGCAAGACCAATTAAGGTATCACCACGTTTGACTTTGTATTCCACTACAGTTTTTGGAATCACAATATTTTGTCCACGCTGTAAATTGGCATTTGCTTTTAATGCATTCATTTCAGCAAGTTCACGAACTGAAATACCCGCACGACTCGCAATAGCATTTAACGACTCACCAGCTTTAACCGTGTACTTTTCAGTATTTTTTCCTGCAACTACAGCTTTTGGAGACGATTTCGCCGTATCCGTTTTAGCTGTTTCTACTGTTGGTAAATCACCTGTTAATTTTAAGCGTTGACCAACACGAACATTACTGTTGCGAGACAAACCGTTCAATGCAGCGAGGTAATCTAACTGTAAATGATAGCGGTTAGCGATATTTCCTAGGCTATCACCAGATTTAACTGTGTAGGTTTCTGGTGTTTCTTCTTTGGTATTTTTAGCCGAAACTTTGCTAGTTGTTTCAACTTCACCAGTTAATTTTAAACGCTGACCAGCACGAAGGCCTGCAGTACGTGACAAACCATTCAAATCAGCCAAATAACTGGTTTGTAAGTTATATTTAGCTGCAATTGCATTTAAGCTATCGCCTGACTGCACAACATATTGGTCAGGAACTGATGCACCAGCCGGAACTTTTAGAGTTTGTCCCAGTTGGACATGACTGTTCGCTTTTAAGTTGTTCAGTTCAGCAAGCTCAGCTAGGCTAATTTTAGACTTGGTCGCAATGCTTGATAATGTATCACCACGCTGCACTTTATAACTTTCAGTTTTATATGATGGACCTGCTGCAAGCTTTTCATATTTACCAGAAGCCTTGCTGTCGTCAACTTCATCAACAGTGATTTCTTTTGCAGGTACATTAATTTTTTGGCCTACAATTAAATTACTACCAGCTGATAATCCTGGTGTTAGGTCTGCCAACTCTTGATTAGATAATGCATAACGGTCTGCAATTAATTTCAAATATTCGCCACGTTTAACCGTATAACTCTTCGTTGCAATGCGACGTGTACTTGCTTGAATTACCTTTGGTTCTACTTTAGCAGCACGATTACCTTTAGGCTCTTTTAACTGTAATTTTTGCCCTACAAACAAGCCATCTGTTACAGACAAATCGTTATATTCAGCTAGCTGTTTCACTGACAAATTAAATTGATTTGCCACTCCTGTTAAACTGTCATTTGCTTGAACAACATAGACATCAGGTTTAGCTGCCGATTTTGCCGTAGTTTCCACCTCTTGAGGCTTAGCATCATAGAGATATAGACTGGTTCCTACAAATAAAGTCTTTTCAGGGTCAATCTGGTTCCATTTAGCTACATCACGCCAGTTCACACCATTCTTCATGGCAATAACTGCTAAAGTATCGCCAGGCTGTACTGTATAAGTACTACGCTTACCTTTAGGTTGTACAACCACAACATCTGTATCAGTCTTAATATAAGGCTTATCTTTATTGCGCTGAGCATCTTCAGAGTTTGCAAGAGTTGCATCTTCAGCTAAAGTTTTTGGATAAGCAAAACCTTTACTTACTTCTTTACCTTGCTGCTCAGCAACAGATTGGCTGGTCTGAATTGCGGTTAACTTAATTTTGCCATCATACGGATCGACAATTTCTGTACCCTGAGGTGCAAGTGCTTTTAACTCGGCAACAACTTGGTCTTTTTCAGCTTGAGTAGCTTGAGGCTCTAAAGCTTGATCAACTGTTTCCTTTTCTCCTTCAGCACGCACTGCCGCTAAAATTTTCTCGCGTTCAGTTGCTGAAATTGGTGGTTCCGTTCTCACAGGTTTGATATTTGCAGCCGGAGTGACCGCAACAGGAATACGCGGTGCACTTGGTACATCAGCTGACGCTGCAAAAGCAGCTAGCGCATCAGAACCACGAGGTGTTGCAGTTTTTACCGTTACCGAGCTGCTACTTGTTTTAGCAGGCGTCGATGGTCTTACTGGCTGAGCTGGAGTTGATGGAGTAGTTCTAACTGTGACTGAAGTTGAAGTCGTTGTGGTCGGTTTAGACGGCGAAGTAACACTTGCCCACCAGCCTGAACTTCCACCTGCTTTCATCCCTTTTAACTTGTTATCCACTGAAGGACTTATATCAGCTGGAATCAAAATACGCATTGGACTTGCAGGGTCTACTGTTTCACCACGATAGCCTGGGTTTAATGCATATAACTCAGCACGGCTAAGGCCCGTTACCGATGCGATTTCATTTAAAGATAATGGTGCAGATAAGGTAACTTCACGGAAATGGGGCCTGTTTGCAATCGGAGGTAACGAAACCCCATAAGCGCGTGGGTTTTTAATAATTTGTGCAACAGCCAAGAAACGCGGAACATAGTTCATGGTTTCTTGCGGTAATTTTAGTGACCAATAGTCTGTTGGCAAACCAGCAGCCTGATTTCGGTTAATCGCCTGTTGAATACGACCCGGACCAGCATTATAAGCAGCCAAAGCTAATTCCCATGAACCGAACTGGTTATATAAGCTTCCTAAAAACTCATAGGCAGCACGAGTAGATTCCACAACATCACGGCGTCCGTCGTACATACCCGTTTGTTGTAAACCATAAATACGACCAGTACTTGGAATAAATTGCCATAAACCCGCCGCCGCCGCACTACTTGTTGCAGCTGGGTCATATGAACTTTCAATCACTGGTAATAACGCAAGTTCGGTTGGAAGACCACGGCGTTCTGCTTCTTTAACAGTATGATATAAATAACGACTTGCGCGAGCACTTAAGCGGTCAAGGTAGGGCTGACGTGAGATAAACCAACTACGCTGTGCTTCAATACGTGGATCCCAATGATTGAGGTCCATTTTGAAGCCTACGGCCATACGCTTCCAGACATCACCGTGTTTTAAAATAAGTAAACGGTCGCCCTCTACAGCACGCATATCTGTTGCTGAAAGTAAGTCTTCTAAAGAGTCCAGACTGCTTGCATCAAGATAGCCTGCTCCACTCACCTGTTTTGTTTTCGAGGTTTTTGCAGATTGCGGAGTCGAAGAACAGCCTGTTGTAATACCCAACGCAGCTAAAGCAGAGCTAAGGACTGTAATTTTGAATAATGATGCTGCAGATGGCTGCCACACAAATGTGGTTGGTTTATACATAAAAACTTCCAAACAACTCGCGTAATATTTCTTGGGGTCTGCCCACAAACCCTAGGTCTTCGATGCCATTGTAGTAAAGCATGCAAGATAGACAAGGCAATAATTTAATGTCATTTGCATGGAAATGTTACAAGAAATTAAAAAAAGCTTGCTTTGTAACGATGGAACCGAACTTTTTGCGTATACAATACACCAAATTCAGCTCTTTTTCTTTCAGTTTAGGTTTCGATTTATGTCTCAAACAATCACACTGTATGTTGATGGTGCATGTCGTGGCAATCCGGGTTTAGGCGGTTGGGGTGCATATGTCATTACCGAGCAGGGTGAACATAAATTATTTGGCGGTGAACCCGACACAACAAATAACCGTATGGAACTTACTGCGGCTATTGAAGGAATTTCTTTTTGCCCTCCTGATGCTCAATTAATTGTCTGGACAGACTCAAATTATGTGAAGCAAGGTATTACAGAATGGATTCATGGTTGGAAAAAGAAAAACTGGAAAGATGTTAAAAATCCTGACCTATGGCAAAAACTCGATGCCGTTTGTGCGGGTAGAAATATTGAATGGAACTGGATTAAAGGCCATGCAGGACATGCAGGTAATGAAATGGCTGACCAACTTGCGAATTTAGGTGCAGACAAAACTGCTCAAGAACTTAAGCAACCACAGTCAGCCACTGTATCGCAAGATATAAAAAAGCCTGAACAAGACTGGTTACTAGACGATCCTTTCGGATTCGATCTGGTTGAAACAACCGAAGATGAAACGGTCACTTTAGAGCAGACACAAGAAGTTGAGATGATTGTTGTGGATGAAGAAATGAAAGTAGTTGAGGCTGTAGAACAAGAAGAACAACAGCAAAATACCAATATTCATTCACAAATTGTGATGACTGAAGCCAAGCTTAAATTACAAGGCCCAAGACAACTCATACTCGATACGGAAACAACTGGTTTCTATTTCCAAGATGGTGACCGCATTATTGAAGTCGGTGCCATCGAAATGATTAACCGTAAGCTTACGGGTAGTTCGATTCACATTTATATTAATCCTGAAAAACCAGTGGGTGACTCTGTTCAAGTCCACGGTATTACAGATGAGTTTTTGGTCGACAAACCAAAATATGCAGAAATTGCAGATACCTTATTTGAATACCTAAAAGGCGCAGAAATTATTGCCCATAACGCAACCTTCGATATGAACTTCTTAGATATGGAGTTTAAACGTGTTGGGTTACCTGCTCTTTCAGAAGTTTGTGAAGTTACCGATACTTTAGCTTTAGCGAAAAATAAGCATCCTGGGCAGAAAAACTCACTTGATGCCTTAGTTAGACGTTATGAAATTCCAGCGCGTGACCGTACTTTCCACGGCGCATTACTCGATGCTGAAATTCTTTCTGATGTTTACTTGGCAATGACAGGTGGTCAAGTTTCCTTTGATATGGATGCCCTATCGCAAAGTGAAAGTGACCAGCAAAAAACGACCAAAGCTAGAGTTCAAATTGAATTACCTGTTATTTACCCTTCAGATGAAGAGCTAAACATACATGAGACTTGGGTCAAAGAATTTGAGAAAAAACATGGAGAACCTTGCCTTTTTGCAAAATAAATTTTTGATTCTCTAATGTTTTTTTAGTTTCCCCTTTTGCAAGTTAAGTTATATTAGTCGTATAGATTTTTAGCTCAAACTATTGAGCCATGACGAATATAACAATTGATTTTTTTGCAAAGGGGAATTTTTTATGTCTGAGCATAATTCGATTCAATTTGATCCAACAGCGTTACTCATCATTAAAAATGAAATTGATAATTCAATAAAACTGGTTGAAGGCGCTGTAAGCACCTTAATTGAAGAACAGGCTCTCCCTTTTGGTATTGATGATGCATTAGAACAATTTAAACAATGTACTCAAGTCTTACGTCTCATTGATATTCCATATTTGGCAAAAATCACTCAATATTCAACCGAGTTGATGCAAAAGATTATGGCGAATCCAGAGCGCATCAATACCGATGACGTTGTTGCTTTAAGTGAAGGCACAACCATGGTTAAACGTTATATTGAATTCATCTGTTTACGTGAAGTCGAAGTACCTCAGTTTCTTTTAGACACCTTAAATAATTTAGAAAAAGCTTTAAATAAGCCACTAACCTCTTCTGGACAACAGATTGCGTCAAAGCTTTCAACAATTTCACTTGAGTTACCGTTACCCGAAGTGCTTATTAATGAAAGAACTCAGTTTATCCATCAGCTTTATAAATTATCACTACATCAATTTTTAAATAAAACTGAAAGTGCTCGAGACTTTCAAGCATTTAAACTGATTGGCAGTTATTTAGTGAGCATGGCTCAAGGTCAACCAAGCCAGCAATACTGGCAATTGGTGAACTCTGCCTTTAGTCATATTGATGAACTTGTTTTAAATGATGCTCGCCTACGTGTGTTCATTAACCTTGAAAATGCCATAAGTTTATTTTTAGCCTCACCTGAAGGCTTTGAAGCAAACTTAACTACTCTAGCAGATATCATGAGTATCGTGATTGGACAAGAAGACCAACTTGCGCAGCAAATCCGTAGTCAGTTAAACATTGGTCATGAGTTTCTCACCGACACTCAACTTAAAGCACTGAGCCAACACTTGTATGGTCCAGACTTTGATACCATGCAAACGGTAAGTCAATTAATCTTAAGCGAAATGAATAAAGTTCGTAATGATATTGAATATAACTACCAAAACATGTCACCAGAAAAAGCTCAGCGACTACAAAGCAATCTTATGCAGCTTGCTCATACTTTTAAATTACTCAACTTAAATGAAGCTGCTTCAGAGCTTTCTCAACAAGCCAGCAGTTTAAGCCAAATCAATATCTTGAGTAATGAAAACTATGCTCAGCAGTTGATGAAAAGCATTTTATCTGCCATGAATGCCATTGGTATTTTGGTGCGCCATTATTCATCTAACCGTCTACAAATTCGTGTGAACAATACCAATATCTCTCTAGATCGTTTAGATGAAGCACATCAGACATTATTGAATGAGACCAAAAATTTAACCGATTTTGTATGCCAAAGTTTGACTCTCTATGCCAACGATCAAACTCAAAATATTGAAGCAATTGCAGGCTCTTTAAAAGAGTTGGCTGGCGCGGCTGAATTTTTAGGAAGCACAGTTCAACAAAATGCTTTGCTTGAAACTGCCAAGTTTGTCCAAAAGCAAATCGATCAAAATCAGCCTTTCAATCATGATCAGATTCACTGTATTTTTAACGTTTTAGCTGGGCTAGATATGTTAGTTGACAATTTAAAAAATAAACAGCCTGTTCTACAATCCATGTTTGATGTAGCATTGCTAAGTAGTCAACAACTTCAAAAAAAGGCAGCTTAATGTCTGAGTTATCACTTGCTTATATTTTTCATCATCAACAATTATTGGTTGACCAAAACCTTCAATTACCTAAAGTCGAAAAGTTAGCAAGTGATCTGCTTTTCACTCATGATGAACAGGTCATTGCACGTGACCTGTTGAGTGAAGAAGCCATTCCGGAAGGACTGCAACTCGTTCCAATTCGTCAACTTATTTCCAACTGGTCAAAAGAACAATTTTTACAGGCAAGTCGTGCTGTACAGTTGCTCGAATGGCGACGTAATCACAAGTTTTGTAGCCACTGCGGGCATGCTACCGAAGTACACCCTACAGAATATGCTATGGTGTGCCCTTCTTGTCGCTACCACCAATATCCGCGTGTAAACCCATGTATTATCACCATCATTACTAAAGGCGATGATGAAATTTTATTGGCGAAATCTATTCACAATAAAACCAATATGTATGGCTTGATCGCAGGATTTGTAGAAGTTGGGGAAACGCTTGAAGAAGCTGTTCAGCGCGAAGCTTTAGAAGAAGTGGGACTTAAACTCAAAAATATCCAATATATGTCAAGCCAACCTTGGCCTTTTCCAAGCAATCTCATGATTGCATTTAGAGCTGAATATGAGTCAGGTGAAATTTCTTTGCAAGAAGATGAAATTGCCGATGCACAATTCTTTAAATTTGATCAGTTACCTGAAATTCCATTTAAAGGCAGTATTGCACACGCAATGATTACGCAGATTACTCAAGCGAAGTAATCTGCGCTCTCGAACTGATGTTTTAAAATACTTCATCCAGAAAGTGCAAAATGGTCCGTTTAGTTCGGAAGTAATGACTTACAAAACTCGATAAACTCGCCAAAATTGTAATATGACCTGTTTTAGGAATCACAGCGATATGACTGTGATTTCCGCTTTGTCTAAGTGCCTGATCAAGATCAAAGGTATTTTCTTTTTTTACAAGCTGATCATTTTCAGCCATGAGCAGATAATGCTTAATATGATTTTGATTTACAAAATAATATGGCATCACTTCTTTATAAGAAATGCTTTGATCAAAAGCATCTTCGGCAAGCGGATCACCTTTATAATCAAAATGATAAGGACCTGCCAAACCAAAAATTGCTTTAATATTACCTAAACACTGAATTGTATTTGGTTTTGGGTGATAAACAGCAGACATCACATTAAATGCACCTGCCGAATGCCCCATAAGCACAATATTCTCTGTCGAGATTTCCAGTTTTTCTTGGTTCTGGTGTAAATAGTTTAACGCTTGCGTTAAGTCATCTACATAACTTGGAAAAATATTCTTTGGTGCGAGCTGATAGTTAATGACAGCAACGTCATAACCTTCTTTCGTAAACGCTTCACCTATAAATAAATAGTCTCGTTTATTACCATGTTGCCAAGCACCACCATGTACAAAAACAATGAGTGGTCGATGAGCTAATCGCTTAGTAGAACGATAAATATCTAGACGATGGCGAGGCTTTAAGCCATAACGCACATTTAAAACCTGCTCAAAACCATCTTTTGGTGTAAAACGGTTTAAAGCAAAGCTCCCCAAATCATACAGACGGAACTCTTTATAAAGAGTTCTCGCCTGCTCAATTTTGCTTTGTAATTGTTCAATCAGGTTCATATTTTATTGTGCAGAAGATGCTGGATCTGTTTGGTCCGGATCAATTGCAACAGGAGTTTGAACTGTTGGTTGAGCAAGAACATTATTAATTACTGGTGTAGTTGTTGCGCTGGCAGTACTCGCTGCTGGAGCAGGCGCTAAATCAATATTATCAATGAGCGTTACAATCTTAGTCACGTTACCGACATTTTGAAGCACATTGTTTAAATCATTAATTTCAGCTGTGTTTAAACGGCCCATCACATATAAAACACCATCTTCGGTATGGACCAGTACTTTACTGTCCGATACTACTGGCGCTTTCATTAATAAAGCACGTGTATTTGCAGTTACCCCAGCATCTTGCATGATCGTGTTATAACTTACTTTGTTACCCACAGTAATGTAGTTATGTACAGCTTTCACATCACTCATGGCTTTAACGTTGTCTTCTGCCAACTGTTTTAAGTATGGGTCTGGCACCTGTCCAGTTAACAATACTGTGCTATGGAAGCTTTCGATGTTAATACGAGATTGTTTAAAACGCTGATCAAGCTTATAGAGGTTAATATTCGCTGTACGCTTAATTGAAGAATCAATAAATACTTGGCCTAAGCTACGTACACCACTATCTGTTCCAACTGGAGCTGTACCTGTTCCACCAGAAATAAAACTTGCGCAACCTGACAAACTTGCGACACAAAGCGCTGTTACAGCAATACGTTTCAACACTCCACCAGACTCCTATCAATCTCTTCTTGGCTTGATCATAAAACATCGGTCTTTAATTTGCTCAAAAGAGTAATGAACTCTTAATCCAAAGTAAATGCATTTTCGATCCATTGCAGATCATAATGGAATTTCGAAAAGTCTTGCTGTACTGTTTTTGCAATTTTCTGTGGAAAATCAAAACAAATCACATCAAAACGACAATAAAAATCCTGATAAGATGGGTAGCGCTGTAAAAACCTCATCGCCGTCTTAATTATTTTTTTCTGTTTGCTCAAGGTCACCATTTCACAAGCTTGACCATAATTTCCCTGCCCTCGCGCTTTTACCTCAACAAAAATCAATTCGTTACCGCGTTTTACAATCAGATCGACCTCTCCACGGCGTGAATGATAATTACTGGCGACCCATTCATAATTTTGTTCTTTTAAAAGTTTTAGTGCTGTTTGTTCCGCCCATTGGCCCAACTGCTGTGCAACTAACATAATTTTTTTGTTTCCCCAATTAAAAATGTAAATGCTGTTAATGCTGGTTCTATACCTTTTTATTTTTGAATTGAACAAATCAAAAGCAGATGTTTCGAAAAATAAAAAGCCTACTGACATTGTTCACGCCGAAAACATAATTTCGGGTACACTAACCCATTAAAATTGTTTATCTGTACGGAGTAAAAACCAAATGAGTGCTCAGTTATTTGTTGTAGCCACCCCAATCGGGCACTTAGATGATATGACTTTCCGTGCAATTGATATCTTAAAATCAGTTTCTATTGTGGCTGCCGAAGATACACGCCAATCAGCTCAATTATTCAAACACTATAATATATCTACTCCACTTACCGCATGCCACGACCATAATGAAAGCAACAAAATTGAGCAGTTAGTTCAAAAGCTACTTGCTGGTGAAAATATTGCTTTGATTAGTGATGCAGGCACACCACTTATTAGTGACCCTGGGTTTAAACTGGTCCGTGCTGCTCAGGAACATGGTATTAGGGTTGTACCTGTACCGGGTGCATGTGCTGCAATTGCTGCTTTAAGTGCTGTAGGCCTACCAAGTGACCGTTTTAGTTTTGAAGGCTTTTTACCATCAAAGGCTTCTCAACGTATTTCGCAACTCGAAAAGCTTAAAAATGAAACTCAAACCTTAATTTTCTATGAAGCGCCACATCGTATTTTAGAATGCGTAAAAAATATGGCTGAAGTATTTGGTGAAAACCGCCCTGTAGGTTTCGCGCGTGAAATTACCAAAACATTTGAAACGATCAAAAAAATGACCTTAAAAGATTTGGTTAGTTTTATTGAAAATGACCATAACCAAGAAAAAGGTGAAATTGTCCTTGTGGTTGGTGGTGCAGCAGAAAAAACCGATCTGGAACAAGAAAAACTAGATGAGCTTTTAAAGCGCTTACTTCAAGATTTATCAGTTAAAGCAGCATCTCAACTGGCTGCTGATTTAACGGGTATTAAGAAAAAAGTCGCTTATCAACGTGCGCTTGAGTTAACACAATCTTAATTTATTAACTAAACGGTGATGACCAAAGCCTATGTCATCACCGCGCATAAATTTTGCATAACAATATTAAAGATAAAAAAAATAAGAGTATTGATATGACTGAATCACTTGGAAAACTTGGCCCGCATGAAGGACAAGAACTAGAATTATTACTTTCAGGCAAAAAACCTATCGCTTATTTTTATGAGTTATTACCCATTGAATTTATAAAGCATCTTGAACAAGGGTCTTTATCTATGATCAGTAAAGACATTGAAACTTCTCTGTCTCTCCCCTTTTCAATTATGTTGATCTATAAAGATGCGTCTTTAGCAGATTTGAATGAACTCATGTTATGTATTGAAAGGTCATTAAAAGCAACTCAACTTGAAGAGCGCCTAGAACTCGACCGCAGAATCGGACAACTTTTAGGTTACTCAGTACAAGATATAGAATTTTATATTCAACACATTTCAAATCGCCATTTAAAAACCAAGATCTAAAATTATCTCAATATCTGTTTTGCTGATTCAACAATGGTCTCGGTCAGTACATCAAGTTGTTTCGACTGTCTTTTCCAGTGATGCCAATATAAAGGAACATCAAGTTGAGCCTCAGGCATAATATCAACAAGTGTTCCATTTTCGAGTAATGGTTGAACCTGAAGTTCAGGCACCATGCCATAGCCTAAACCTAGTTGAATTGCTTTAACAAAAGCATCTGTCGCCGGAATAAAACTATAAGGATAACTCTGCATTGGTAAACCATATCCTTTTAATAAAACCTCTGAATGCATTAAATCTTTATGGTTAAAAATAACTGCCGGTGTTTTTCTTAAAACTTCTCGGTTAACTCCACCACTAAACCACCGATTTACAAACTCGGCCGATGCCAGCATTTTATAGCGCATTTTACCAAGAGGCTGAGCTAAGCAACCCGCCATCACTTGCTCTTCTGCTGTAATACATGCATTGACCTGACCTGTTTCTAGCAAAGTATGCGTGTGAGATTGATCGTCAATTTTTAGCTCTAATACTATTTTTTCTTTAAAAAGTGTTTGCTGAATACTGGGTAAAAGCCAAGTTGCTAATGAATCCGCATTTGAAGCCAACGCAATTTTATAAAATTCTGATTCAGAAGATTTGCCCATTAAACCTTGTAAAAGATTTTGCTCCATTAACCTTGTATGACGTAAATGCTGGAGTAAGGTTTGCCCTGCTTGTGTAAGCACACATGGACGGCCACGTATTATTAAAATCTGCCCTAAATATTTTTCTAGGGCTTGTACACGTAGTGATACAGCAGAGGGAGTTATACATAAATGCTCTCCTGCTGCATCAAAACTTCCGACTTCTGCAACCGCCAGAAAAGCTTCACACTGCTTACTATCCAACATACAAAACCTAAATTATTTTTAGCCAAACCTAAATATTCTTAATTTTACTTATTTCTTAATAAAAAGTCAGATAATTCCCCCATCTGATTTGTTTCTGCTTAATGGTTATGCTTTCTCTGAGTGTGTTTTTTAAAGGTTTAGGTATTGGTAGCGGCCTAATTGTAGCAATTGGTGCCCAAAATGCTTTTGTTCTAAAGCAAGGGCTTAAACAGCAATATGTATTTTGGCTATGTTTAATTTGTGCCCTGTCCGATTCAATTTTAATCGCCTGTGGTGTATTAGGTTTTGCCGAAATTATGACAGCATCACCCATCTTAATCACAGTCGCTAAATATTTAGGGGCAACGTTCTTATTCGTCTACGGTGCAAAAGCCTTCTATGCCGCGTTTAAAACTAACCAAGGCATGGAGCTTGATAGCAGCCAAAAGCAGACTTTAACCCAAGCACTTATAACCTGTCTTGCCTTTACTTGGCTGAATCCACATGTCTATTTAGATACCATTGTACTGATTGGTTCGGTTGCGACACAGCTAGAAGATAAAATCAGTTTTGCCTTAGGTAGCATTCTTGCCTCTTGGATCTTCTTTTTCAGTCTAGGCTATGGTGCAAGATTTCTAAAACCATTATTTATCAATCCAAAAGCTTGGAAAATTTTAGATTTCATGATTGGTTGCGTTATGTGGAGTATCGCAATATCACTTCTCATCTAATGCATTCAAAAACAAAAAAGTACCATGTAAGCATGGTACTTTTTTATGCAATCAAGATTAAGCTTCTGAACCCAACATTAACTTTGATTGTTTTCTTTCTTGTAATGATTGCTTAATCACAGCGTAACCCGAAGATACACCTAAATATGCAATAACAAAGGCTACGAATAAATCCGGAAATATAGTGCCTGTTCCAAACACGCCTACAGCAGCCAAAACAACAGCAATGTTAGCGATAGAGTCATTACGACTACACAACCAGACAGAGCGCATATTGGCATCGCCATCGCGGTATGCATAAAGCATTAAAGCAACAGAAACGTTAGCAATTAAAGCGATTACCCCAATTGTCCCCATGACCATCGGTTCAGGTGAAACGCCATGAAAAAATGACCAAACGACTTTTGCAATAACGAAGAACCCAAAAGCGGCCATCGTTATACCCTTAACAAGTGCTGCGGTTGCACGCCAGTAAAGGCTCATCGAAAGCACGACTAAAGACAGAGCATAATTTGCAGCATCTCCCGCAAAATCTAATGCATCTGCCCATAATGAAACAGATTGGGCTTTATAACCACCGACTATTTCAACGACAAACATGAGTGCATTAATTACAAGAGCAATCCATAACGCTTTTCTAAAGCGCGGGCTTGCTTTCTTTGTAGGAGAGCAGGTTGAAGCACATCCACATCCAGCCATTTTATTTCCTCAAAAACTCTTTTATAGTGATTAAAAACCCTTGAGTAGCTCCAGAGTCAAGTCTTATGAGTCTTTCTATTGGTCAATTATCAAAAAAAGCAGATGTCCCGATCGATACTATTCGTTATTACGAAAAAGTAGGTGTGCTGGACCGCATTCAGCGCTCAGAAAATAATTATCGTGTTTACACAGATCAAACACTTGCAGACCTATTATTTATTAAACATTGCCGTGAATTAGATATTTCTCTCAGTGATATTAAAACGCTAAAAGAAATGAAAGCTCAGCCGAAACGGGCTTGTACGGAAGTTGATAATTTGGTGAATAAATACTTGATAGAAGTATCGGAAAAGATTGAGCGTCTATTGCTTTTAAAAGAAACCCTAATCGATTTAAAACAACACTGCTCTACCGACCGTACAGTAGATGAATGCGGCATTTTAAAAGAACTACAAAACCATCCTTAAATCATCATAAAACGGGCAATAAAAAAGCATCACTCAAGTGATGCTTTTCTAATATTAACGATCGCTATGTTCATCTGGTGGAACTTCTGTGATTCTTCCGCCACGAGCTAAAAACGCAGCGACTTCATCTTCCAACGCTTGGCGTTGTTTTTGTTTCGCGGTTACGGTAAGCGTTTCTGCTTCTGCAAGATCGGCATCAGTTAAGTTGCCTGCTTCTTCATCAGCTGCGCCACTTTCAGCCGCTTTGGCTTCATCTTCATCTACAGCAGAATCTTCTGCATCTTCATAATCATTGATATCTGTCATTTTTACACTCCCCACAATGATTTGTATTGCATCATCGCTATGGTCTTCAAGACCTCAGAAATTTAGCAATCTCTTTGCATTTAGCAAAGAGCCAAATTGGTCAAATCCGTATCTTTTCTGACCGAATTGGTAATGATATATAAATGATTGTTTAAAAAATATCTACTGATATTTATTTAGATCAGTAGAGCATAAACTTCGTAATTATTTTAACGACTATACTGGGTGTTTTGTAAAGCCCCTAAACCATTTGCTTGTTGCATAAAACGCTCTTTTAAGAACGAAATTTGTTCAACTTGTTTGAGTCCCACATTTCGGGCCCAAATCAATGGAAATAGCTCACTACTTTCTAGCCAACCAATTGCCGACATACTATGCATCATCGCATCATTCTGTCCTTTACGGCGGTGTTCATAACGCATTAAGGTTTGTTCATGCGCCCATACACCACGACCTAAATCATGCAATAGTGCATCACAGAGTACAGCTGCATCTAAACAACCAATATTCACCCCTTGTCCAGCAAGTGGATGAATCACATGAGCTGCATCGCCAATGAGGGCTAGGCCATCTTTAACGTATTGTTTTGCGGCACGCGCTTTCAATGGAAATTGGGCTCTTGAACGAACATCGAGCACTTCACCCAACATATGTTGGCTTTCACGAGTTAGAAGTTGCATAAACTCAGCATCACTTAAAGCTGAATATTCATCGGCATAATCATCTGGTAGTGTCCAGACAATGGACTGCCAGTAGCCATTTTCACTTTCTTCAAGACTCGCCATTGGCAAATATGCTAAAGGCCCTGTAGGTAAGAAGATTTGACGGGCAACATAGTGATGAGGTTTGGAAGTCTTTATTGCACAGCTAATGGCTGCTTGCTTGTAATCTAGTACGTCGAGGTCAATAAAAGCTTGCTCACGTACAAATGAATTTGCACCATCTGCACCAATAAGTAGTTTAGTTTTAAGCGTAGAACCATCTGCAAGTTGAATATGCCAGCACCCAACACCTTGCTCAATACGGGTAACGCGAACTTGAGTACGATAATCTGTTAACTGCTCAATCATTTTTTGTTGAATAGCAACATTCAATACACTTGGCTCAACCATAGAACCCAAGGCTTGCTCTGGCATTGGTCTTTGCACAGACTCATGGCCAAAATTAATTTCACCATAGCCATTTAAGTTCCACACTTGCATGCCTGTATAAGGCATTTGACGTGCCAGATCATCCCAAACATTGACTGTTTTAAGTAAATGGATGGTCGCTTGGCTAAGTGCTAAAACACGCGGGTTCATCACGCTTAATGTTTTTTCAACATCAAGTACAGGGGCAGCATCAAGCACGGTAGGCTGTACACCACCTTGTGCAAGTAATAAAGCAGTTAAGCCACCAACTAGTCCACCACCAACAATGACGACATCTAACACTTCACTCATGCTTTTAACCCCATTGCATAGTTTGCTACCAGTGGCTTCACACCCGGAATGACATCAAATGCAATTAATCCCGTATTACGGATTAATTTTAATAATGGGTTTTGGTTACTAAAGCCCCGAACTACGGTATCGCAGAATTTAATTACTCGCTGCTGGTCAGATAAACGGGCTTGTTCATAGGCAAGTAAATTATCTGGGTTACCAATATCATCAGATGCGCTTAACTGGTTCACTAAATAACGTAGCAACACATCTGCATCACGTAGGCATAAATTAAAACCTTGCCCAGCAACAGGATGGATTGTATGCGCTGCATTACCCATTAAAATAACGCGTCCGACAGCTTGTTTATGCGCAAGCACTTGTGAAAGCGGATAACTAAAGCGTTTACCCGTTTTTTCAAATTTACCCGCTCTGTCACCATAAGTTTTTTGCAAAGCATCTAAAAAGTGTTGGTCATTTTCTTCGCCCAACCACTCACCTTCAGTGCCTTTTTTAACAGGCCATACCACTGAGCGACGGTATTCACCCGGTAATGGCAACAAAGCTAAAGGCCCTAATGCACTAAAACGCTCAAATCCTACATGCTCATGCGGTTTTGAAGTCTGAACAGTCGTAACGATCGCAACCTGATCATAGTCGTGGACATCGACACCAACACCAATTGCTTGACGACAGAAAGAATCGCGTCCATCTGCTGCAATTAATAATTTTGACTCAAGCTTTAAAAGTTCATCACCACGCTGAGCTTCGATATGTACCTGTTCAGCGTCTTGAGTTAGAGCAGTGACTTGTACGCCATCAATTAGCTCAATCAAAGGTTGTTGGCGTACTTGAGTCAATAAAACACGACCGAGCCATGCATTTTCAATGACTTGTCCAAAGCTTTCGACTTTTTCTTGTTCTGCAACTAAACGTGCTTTACCAAAACTGCCTTGCTCAGTAATGTGAACTTGCAAAATTGGAGTGGCATGTTGTTGTAATGCATCCCATAACCCTAGCTTCTGATAAATCTGTACGCTACGACGCGATAAAGCCGTATTACGTGCATCGAAACTGGAATGGTAAGGGGCAACATTTTGATCATCATAGTTTGGGTATTTCACAGCTTCTAATAGCTTTACCGTGATATTAGCCTTCGCCAGCATGAGGGAAAGGCTTAAACCCACCATACCCCCACCTACAATAATCACTTGTTGTTGCATCGAGTTTTGCTCCTTTGGCGAATACGTTTAATTATGCTTTAGCTTGCGCCATTAAATGTTCAATATCTGCAATATCTTTAACTACATCGGCAGTTAAAACTCGTGGGCCTTTTGACGTTGCGACCACATCATCTTCAATACGAATGCCAATACCACGCCATTTTTTATCTACAGTTTCATCATCTGGCGCAATGTATAAACCGGGTTCAACAGTAACAACTATGCCCTCTTCATATTGGCGCCAGTCGTCATCTTTTTTATAAGAACCGACATCATGTACATCCATACCTAACCAGTGGCCTGTACCATGCATATAAAATTGACGATAGGCTTCTGTTTCAATCAGCTCACTCACATCACCTTTGAGCAAACCTAAATCAACTAAGCCTTCCGTTAAAATTTTGACTGCAACCTCATGAGGCTCACGGTATGAGTTACCTATACGTACTGCATCAATCGCCGCATATTGAGAGGCCAATACCACTTCATACAATGCTTTTTGTTCGGGGCTAAATTTCCCGTTTACGGGAAAAGTACGGGTAATATCCGATGCATAGAACTCATATTCACATGCAGCATCAATTAAAACCAAATCACCGTCTTTAAGAGCTTGGTTATTTTCAACATAGTGCAAAATACAAGCATTGGCACCGCCACCAACAATACTGTTATATGAAGGCACACAGCCGTTTTGCCCAAAGATATAATTAAGCTCAGCTTCTAGTGCATATTCCATCATGCCAGGGCGAACAGTTTGCATTGCACGAGTATGTGCCTTAGCACTAATTGTTGAAGCGATTTGCATCAGCTCAATTTCTTGCGGTGATTTAATTAACCGCATTTCATCAATAATGCGATCAAGTTGAACTAACTGGGCTGGAGCGGCTTCATGACGATGCTCGGCATTCGCTTTTTTGATCCATTGGCTTACTCTGGCATCAAATGCAGCATTGTGTCCGATTCGATAATAAAGACGCTCTTTATTTAATAATTTTTCAATAATTTCTTCATCAAGCAGATCAATTGCATAAGCTTCATCTGCTTCGTACTCTTCAATTGCGCCGTCAATTCCCGCACGATAACCATTCCAGATTTCCATCTCACGATTACGTTCACGGCAAAAAAGACTATAGCTATAGTCAGTAACGTCATCAAAGGTTTCAATGACAGCAACTGCCTCAGGCTCTGCAAAACCCGTCAAATAGAAAAAACTACTATCGGCACGGAATTTATAATCCGCATCACGATTACGGTACATTTCCTCACGCGTTGCAATAATCGCAATGCTGTTTGGACCCATTTTTTCTGCTAGACGGTTTCTGCGATGTTGAAAATCAGCTTGAGGCAATTTCATAATGATCTACTTGATTTAGAATTTTAAAGTCAAAAAATTAAACACAGCCAATAACACATCGCCTCAATTAACTTGGGCGATGTGGTGTAAACATTTCTACAATATTTTGATCTGCGGTGCCTACAGTAGAAGTTTTACTTTTTGCATAAAAGTTTTTCAACAATGAACTTTCAGCCACTGTTACTTTCTTTCTACCAATAGATAAGCTCACTGGAATAAGGCGTACAAATTCATACAATTCTTCGTAACTGCTTTCGCCTTCTTCGTCGTTATCAGAGTCTTCAAATTCTACTGCTGCAACATCTTGCAAATGTTCGATCAATTCACGCTCATCTGTACGAACATGTCCCGATGCCAAACCAAAACCGAGCACAACGCCAGCACACCAATCTGACAACGCTTGTACACGGTCTTGAAGAAGATGTTCATCATCTGGAAGCATTGGTAAATAGTCCAATTCATCTTCCGATAATGCATGTGCTACATCTTCTGCTTCATCTGTTAAAAGCGCTAAAGCTTCTTCATTTAACTCAGGCACATTAAGAGTTGTTAAGATTTGTGTCCATTCTTCACGCGTAGGCGCTTCTGTCACACAAACAATACCTGTTAATAAACCATGTAACTCACTAGGACTTGAAATTTCTTCAATTCCTTTAAAATGAGCGTTCCATTCTGTCCAGCCTGAAATATCGTCTTGCATTCGTTTATCCAATCTCTATACTTCGTATATATTACCTTTGATTGCAATTCTGTGCGACCTCGTTATGTTAGAACAATTACAGCGTCTACAAGCGCATATTGGCGTTTTAAAAACACGCTTACATCATCTAGAGAGTGAAAATTCTGCTCTCTCGGAAGCTAAAGAACTGGCTGAAACAGAGCATCACGCACAAGTTGTGCAAAAAAATAGCATCATCACTAAAAAACAAGAGGAAATTGAGACATTAACTGAGCAACTCACTCAGTTAAAAGGCCAATTTCAACAATTGAATCAAGATGCTAACACACTTGCAGAGCGTTACAGCCGCCTAGAAAAAAGTACGACCGATTTAAAAAATCGTTTTCAGGAAATTTTGGCAGAGCGTAATGAATTACGCGTTACCAAAGAAAAACTTCAGTCACAGCAACGTCAAACTCAACAAGAGTTACACGACTTGCAGCAAGATCGTGACCGTTTGTTACAAAAAAATGAACTTGCCAAAGCAAAAGTTGAAGCCATCATTCAACGTTTAGCAATTTTAGGTACTGCTCAAGATCAACATGCGCAAGAAATTCAGCAACTTGCTCATCCAAATGCTGAAGCTGGTGAGGAGACACAATCATGAGTGAACAAGTCATGGTAGAGCTTCGGCTGATTGAACAAACTTTTAGGCTTGCAACGACTTCTGATAAAAGAGAAGAGCTTGAACGTGCAGCTGAGCTTCTCAATGAAAAATTCAATGATATGCGTCGTAGTGCCCCTCGTGTTGAGCATAATAAACTTGTCATCATGGTAGCTCTACAGCTTACTCAAGAAGTGTTAAGTTTAAATAAATCTTTGCAAGAATATGCACATTGTGAACGTTTACTCCAGACTATTTTGGAAGATGTTGAACAAATAGTGTAAACAATTCGCATAAAGCTTCATCAAACGCAAAGTAAGTTTACAGTTCGATAGGCTCAGATGATTGCCAACGAAGTCAGATCAGTTATACTAAAGCTGTCTCTGGGATGTTCGCCAGCCGGTCTGATTCCCCTGAGCCGATATCATCTCTTTAGGATGGTGTTCTGCATATTTAGAGCGTATGCCTACCCCGAGTAGGAAACCCAGCAAGTATGCGTCACCTCCACCTTGAACTTTAGGGTTCAAGGGTAACGACATGCAGCGGCATCTTCGGAGCATTTATTTTTAAATAAATACCTATAAATTCGAATTCTTTTTTCAAATTAAAATACCTAGACAGACCTGTCAGTCTATTTTTTTATTCTCTTAACTAATTAGTTGTTCTTAAAATTAAATACTCATTATTTTTTAATTATTATTCATTTCTACGTAAACATTCCTCATACCATCCTGCTTGAAAATCTTCAATTGCTTGGCGTTTAAAGAAACTTGTCTTAAATACTTTGGCAGCATAAGCTGAGCTAATTAAGTCTTGATAAAGCTGCTTGGCTTTTTCATCTGCTAGCCCATCGGCAATTTGTTGTAAATCTTGTGCTGGTACTTTTTGCTGTCGTGCTTCCATCACGTTATAAGCGACCTTTTTTACGATATTACAAATATCCGGATCAGCTGTACTTTCATTAGCATAGCAACCGGTGGCAATAAAACTTAATAATAATATTTTAAATTTCATATCCCTATCCTATTATTCATCTTCCGTTCTTAAAAAAGTAATAGATGAGAAGACCTATTTCTTTCAAAATGTTCATGCAGGATTAATTACATAAAAATAAATGATCATGACCACAAGCAAGATGGAAGCAAGTGTTAAATAGGTGCCGACTGTATTAAAACTCTGTAAAAATTTTAAGATCTGCATTTCAAATCCAGAGAAAAGTTGAAGTAATTAACAGAAGAAATTTAGCACAACTAAATAATGCCAATCAATTCACACTTTTAAATTTTTATCGTGATTTAATTCAAATATTATTCATTACATTTTATCCCCAAAGTCCCTTTATAGTAGTCAGTTGCACTTTTCAAATCTGACAATAATTTTTCTTCAGTGTACGGTTTTGGTGAAACTTCTATCAGTGCAGGCATGTATTGTTTTTTATACACCTCAGGATAGTCATGACATAAAATTTTAACTTTAACTTCTTGAGGGGTATTTGGATTATCTAACTGATCTAAAAATTCACCAATTTTTCGGTCCGACTCTTCAAATTGAGCTTTATAATCAATTTGAGGTGCCTCAGATTCTGCCTGTTTCGTACATCCGCTGAGCAATGCCACACATAACATCATTGTTAAAATTTTTAACTTCATAGGTTTCACATTTTCATATTCATCCTTAAATATACTTATCCTGATTAAATGTAAATAAATACTGTAAATACGTAAAAAAGAAAAAATTATATGTAGACAGTTTCTCCTAACAACAAAACTATTTTTACTTGGTCTAATACATTAGAAGACTACTTTTTAATAATTTTTAAATTTCGGTGAAGCCATAGAAAAACAGGTATAATTTTACTCGACTGACCTCAAATCTTTGTTAGATTTCTCCATGAATGAATTAAGTTTTATTAGAAAAAATTTAAGATCTAGAAGACGAGCTTTAACCCAATTTGAGCAAAAACAGGCTCAGCTTAATGTTTTACATTGCCTAAATCACCTTCCTATTTTTCATTCATCAAAAAAAATCGGTTTATATCTGCATGCTTTTGGTGAAATCCATACCGATCTTCTTATCAAATTATGTTTTAAAAAGAACAAACAAGTTTATTTACCCATGATTTGTTCGATGAACCAACGTTTAGTATGGGTAAAAATAAATAAAAACCAATATTTAAGTCGTCGTTTTTCTCATCACCCATTGGGAATGAAAGAACCTATGGCGACTCGCGGAAAACATGTAGCACAGCTTGATTTGCTACTTATGCCACTTTTAGCTTGCGATCACTATGGGACACGTATTGGTATGGGTGGTGGTTATTATGATCGTACATTAGCTAGTGCTAAACATAAGCCCTACCGTTTAGGATTGGCACATCAATTTCAATTTATTGAACACACTTTAGAACGTCAAAGTTGGGATCAACCATTAGATGGTTTACTGACTCCACAGCACTTTTATTATTTTAAAAGATGATTTTTATATAAAATTTATAAAATCTCCAATATATCCTTTTACTTTTTTAGCTCCTTAAAAAACGAAAAAGTAACCACCCTAAGGATGGTTACTTTGCCGTGACAGACCGTTTTACCAACTTATATTAACACGTCTATTTGGCGCTAAACATTGAATAAGTTGTGAACTATTGTTATCACTACACTGCCAATAAAAATATTTATTGCTAAATTTTTTAAGTATTCTTCCAAAGTTAGATGAAATAACTCTTCCAACATTAAAGAAAAGTTTTAAATATTTATTAATTATTAAGTAAAAATGAGTAGCCGCTCTACAAAATTTTATTCTTCTTAAGAATTAATCTATTGATTCATAACATTTTTAAAAAAAAGTTGACTAAATTAGTCCTTTTTTCAACATTTTCTATTGTCATGCCCTTGTAATTTTTAAAATACACATCACTATAAAAAACATGGCAACCTCGTTGTCACTCATTAGGAGTGCCCATGTCTGAACTTATTATGAATGAAAAAACTGACTTAGAGCCTCAGGTTCCAAGTGTATTACCACTATTAGCCTTACGTGATGTGGTGGTTTATCCACACATGCAGATTGCGCTATTTGTGGGTCGTGAAAAATCGATCAATGCAGTTGATGTGGCTCGTAACAGTGACAATTTAGTATTTGTAGTTGCGCAAAAAGATTCGCTTACAGAAGAAATTGATCACGACAATTTATACCAGTACGGTACAGTCGCTAAGATTGTACAAGTAGTTAATCATGAAAATGATGAAAACTGCATTAAAGTACTTATTGAAGGCTTACATCGTTCTAAGTTGAAAAAAATTATCGATGAAGATAGTTATTTGACTGCCGAACATGAATTAAGTCCAATGACGATTAATGTAGATAAGGCAACGCAAGAAACTCGTTTACAAGAGTTACGTAACTTATTTGCTCAATATGCAGAAGCAAAATTACGTAATGCACGTGAACTGGTTGCTGCTGCCAACAAAATCGAAGACTTATTGCAATTGATGTTCTTCGTAGCAACTCGTGTGCCTCTAAATATTGAAATTAAGCAGAAATTTTTAGAGTACGATGAGTTTGAAGCTCATTTGCAAGAGTTGATGAACTACTTGATGAATCAGTCTGCTGAACAGCAAATTGAGCAAACTTTACATGACAGCGTAAAACGCCAAATGGAAAAGAACCAACGTGAATACTTTCTAAATGAAAAAATGAAAGTCATTCAACGTGAACTTTCCGACATGAATGGCGGTGCTGAAGATGACGTTGCTGAAATTGAGAAACGTCTTGCTGAAGCTGATTTACCTGAACACGTACGTAAAAAAGCCGAAGCTGAGTTCCGTAAACTTAAAGCAATGCAGCCTGCATCTAGTGAAGCTGCTGTGGTACGTAACTATCTAGAAGTGATTCTAGATACGCCATGGAACAAAGCGAGCAAAGTCAGTATTAACCTGAACAAAGCGCAAGAGATTCTTGATGCCGATCATTATGGTCTTGATGACGTTAAAGATCGTATTGTTGAATACCTAGCTGTTCAATCACGTGTGAAAAAACTCAAAGGCCCTATCCTTTGCTTGGTTGGACCTCCAGGGGTTGGTAAAACTTCACTCGGTGAATCAGTAGCGAAAGCAACAGGTCGTGAATTTGTTCGCATGGCGCTTGGTGGCGTACGTGATGAAGCAGAAATTCGTGGACACCGTCGTACTTATATTGGTGCGATGCCAGGTAAAATCGTGCAGTCTTTAACAAAAGTTGGTGTGAAGAACCCATTGTTCTTACTCGACGAAATTGACAAGATGGCTCAAGACTACCGTGGTGATCCTGCTTCTGCTTTGCTTGAAGTGCTTGATCCATCACAAAACAGTAAGTTCAACGATCACTATTTAGATCTTGATCTTGACCTTTCTGAAGTGATGTTCATCTGTACTGCAAACAGCATGAATATTCCAGAAGCCTTGTTGGACCGTATGGAAGTTATTCGTCTACCGGGTTATACCGAAGATGAAAAAGTTAACATTGCTGAGCGTTACCTTGTTCCTAAAGCAATTAAGAACAATGGCCTACGTCCAAAAGAGTTAACTATTCATGAAGAAGCGATTCGTGACATTGTTCAACGCTATACACGTGAAGCTGGCGTACGTAATTTAGAACGTGAAGTTTCTAAAATTGCACGTAAAGTCGTAAAAGAAGCGGTAAGTAAAAAATCTAAAAACTTACAGCTTGACGTTACCTCTGCCAATCTTCCTGAATACCTAGGTCCACATAAATTTGACTTTGGTATGGCCGAAGATGAAGCACAAGTAGGCCGTGTAAATGGCTTGGCATGGACTTCTGTAGGTGGTGAATTGCTTACTATTGAAGTTGCAGCTGTTAAAGGTAAAGGTAAATTCATTACAACCGGTTCACTCGGTGATGTAATGAAAGAATCAATTACCACAGCAATGACAGTAGTACGCACACGTGCCGATGAACTTGGAATTGAAGCATCTCGCTTTGAAGAAACTGATGTACACGTTCACTTACCTGAAGGTGCAACTCCAAAAGATGGTCCATCTGCTGGTTTAGCGTTAACAACTGCACTTGTATCAGCATTTACTGGAATTGCGATTCGACCAGATATTGCAATGACAGGTGAAACAAGTCTAGGTGGTCGTGCGATGCGTATCGGTGGCTTGAAAGAGAAACTTCTTGCTGCACATCGTGGTGGAATCAAGCTCGTCTTTATTCCTCAAGATAACGTTCGTGATTTGGCAGAAATTCCAGACAATGTGAAAGAAGGATTAGAAATCAAAGCTGTGAAAAGCATTGATGAAATCTTACCTTTAGCATTAACTTCGATGCCAAAGCCTTTACCTAAAACACCGATTGTAAAACCGGTGGAAGGCTCAAAAGCAGCGCGTCACTAATTCACATATAAAAAAGAGGGCTTCGGCTCTCTTTTTTTTGTTACACAATTTGATTGAAAAATATCCAACCATCCTCATAATAAGAAGTAAGAGTAATTAATTCTATTATTTGCTCTTGTCTATCTTATGTCACAGATAGCCTTGTTTTTATTCTCTATGATCATCTGAACTCCAGACAGATGATCATTTGATCGCAGTCCAACACCGTTTTTTGGACTGCGTTTTTTATGCCCACTTACTCCCCCGCAGTTAACCTCTCCTCAGGTATAATGTGACAGCTGTTTTGACTGAATAGACACCATGAAAATTCGTATTCTGACCATTGGTCAAAAAATGCCTGCTTGGGTACTTACTGGTTTTGAAGATTATTTCAAACGCATCCAGCCTTTTGTTCAAACTCAGGTTATTGAACTCCCAATGGCAAAACGCGGTAAAAATGATTCAGAAGCAGATATTTTAAAATACTGCCAAATCGAGGGTGAAAGTATTTTAAATGCTTTAAAACCTAATGAGACCCTCATTGCTTTAGAAGTTGGCGGTCGCGAGCTCAGCACAGAAAAACTAGCAGACACCATGAAACAATGGATGCTTGAAGGTAATGATGTGGCACTCGCTATTGGTGGCCCAGATGGCTTGTCAGATCAAGTACGCAAAGCCGCTGCTTGGCACTGGTCACTTTCAAAACTTACCATGCCGCACCCTTTAGTACGTATTTTATTAATCGAACAACTTTACCGAGCAATGAGCATTAATCATAATCATCCTTACCACCGTGCATAAAAAGAACAAACGTTTCATTTTAAGAACAATACGTTGAAATCAGGATACTTTTAACATGTCCTGATTTTGGCATAATGACTATTATTCTGCTTTTCAACTCAGGTGTAATGAAATGGAACTACAAACCCTTCCCGGACTGTTTATTTCACATGGTTCACCCATGCTTGCACTTGATCCAGAACAAGTGGGTCCTGCCTTACATCGTCTTAGTGTAAATCTGCCTACTCCAAAGGCAATCATAGTGATGTCTGCTCACTGGGAAAGTAAAGCACTCGAAGTAAGTAGTTCGACTCGTCCGGAAACATGGCATGACTTCCGTGGTTTCCCGCCAGAGTTGTATGAAATTCGCTATACTGCCCCCGGTCAACCCGAGCTTGCAGAAGAAATTTTGAAGTTGTTAGCAGATGCTCATTTTGTCGCACATGCCAATAGCACTCGTCCTCGTGACCACGGCGTATGGATGCCTCTTTTACATATGTATCCAGAAGCAGACATTCCTGTCGTTGAAATTTCTTTACCTATGGGCCTAACTGCACAGGAAATTTATCGGATTGGCCAAACGCTGGCACCTTTACGTGAAAAACAAATTTTACTGATCGGTTCTGGAAGTATTACCCATAATCTTGCTGAACTGTCTTGGCAAGGTGACAATTCGAAAGTACCTGAATGGGCTTCAACTTTTAGAAATACAGTAGTCAGTAAGCTGAGTCATCAAGACTATGATGGTGTACTAGAGTGGCAAACCCTGCCTTTTGTGAAACGTAATCATCCTTCACTTGAGCATTTTGCACCTTTGTTTTTTGCTATGGGTACGGGACATCGTTTTACGATTGTTCATAGTAGCTTCACAATGGGCTCATTAGGTATGGATATATACCGCTTTGATTAATTTTTGGAAAATACCCCGTTTTGCGGGGTATACCACTATTTTTGTTGAAAAATAGAATAATTTACAAACTTATACATTTTAAAAACCGAAACAATCAAATGTTTACATTTTCTTTTTTTAAGAATGTTTTAAGCTTAGTGCTGTTGTTTTTTTACTTGAAGTTTTTTTAAATGAAAATTAAATATTTAATTCTTGCGTTATTACCTTTTTCTTTGATGGCGTGTCAAACAGTTTCAAACACTCAAGCTCCAATTGTATCTGAGCAACAACAAAATCTTGCTACTACTTTAAGTGAATATACTTGGACTTATCAAAATGTAAAAGCATCTAAGCCACTTATTCTTAACTTTAATGCAGACGGTAAATTAGCAATTAACACTGGCTGTAATGGCCAAGGCGGGACTTGGAAAGTTGAAGGCAACCAACTTGTAACTTCTCCACTTGCATCAACAATGATGGCTTGCCAAGACGATTTAATGAAACAAGAACAATTGTCTAATAGCATCTTTAGTGAAGCGAAATTGCCAATCGAAATTAGTAATAACAATGGTCAGGTAATCTTAAGCGTGACAGATAAAGCAGGTCAAAAGCATATTTTCCAAGGCGAAAAAGCAACTAATACTCAAGCTTTAACTGATTATTCATGGTCATACCAACCTGAAAATACTAAAAAGCCGATCGTTCTTAACTTTACAAACGACCGTTTATCGATTGATACAGGTTGTAACCGCCAAGGCACCACTTGGAAAGTTGAAAACAATACGATTGTAACGACTGATGTCATGTCAACTATGATGGCTTGTGAACCTGCTTTAATGAAACAGGAACAATTCTCTAGCAGCCTCTTCCAAAAACGTGCAATTCCATTTGAACTTAATACAACAAATGTTGATCAACCAACATTAACAGTAACTGACGCTCAAGGCCAGAAATATACTTTCACAGGTAAAATGACACCTGAAGCAAAATATCAATCTGAAGGTAAAACTGTTTTCCTTGAAGTAGCGCCAGAAACTAAATCTTGCACAGGTGTTGCACCACAAACTTGCTTGCAAGTTCGTGAAGTTAAATATGATGACAAAGGCGTAAAAACTTATGCTGACAAAAATTGGTCATTATATTACGGTCAAATCGAAGGTTTTGAACACAATCCAAACCAACGCGTAATCTTACGTGTAAAACGTTTTGAAGTGAAAAATCCTGCAGCAGATCAATCTAGCCAAGCAGATGTGTTAGATATGGTTGTAGAGCAAGAACTCGTTAAAAAGCCTAAAAAATAAGTTTTAGACTAAAAAAATCCGATGCTTTTGCATCGGATTTTTTTATTTCTATATTTTAATAGATACCTTGTGCAAGCATCGCATCAGCAACTTTTACAAAGCCAGCAATATTGGCACCATCTACATAATTCACAGTACCATCTTCTTTAGTACCGTATCTAACACAGTTGGCATGAATATCTTTCATAATTGCATGTAAGCGTTCATCGACTTCAGCATGTGTCCAGCCTAAACGAATCGCATTTTGAGACATTTCCAAACCAGACGTTGCCACCCCACCCGCATTAGAAGCTTTACCAGGCGCATACAAAATCTTAGCTTCAATAAAATGCTCAACAGCTTCAAGTGTAGATGGCATATTAGCACCTTCAGCCACACAAATTACCCCATTAGCGATGAGCGTTTTGGCATCTTCGCCAGTTAATTCATTTTGTGTTGCACATGGTAAGGCAATATCTACAGGAATATGCCAAGGTGTCTTCCCTTCAAAATATTCAAAGCCATGCTTAGAAGCAAATTCTGAAATACGGCCACGCTTGATATTTTTGAGTTCCATAACTTCAGCAAGCAACTCATCTGTAAAACCATTTTTTAAATAAACGGTACCATTTGAGTCCGATAGCGTAACCACTTTTGCACCTAAGAACATTGCTTTTTCAGCAGCATACTGCGCAACGTTACCAGAACCAGATATCGAAACGGTTTTACCAGCAAAAGACTGCCCACGTGTTTTTAGCATTTCTTCTGCAAAATAAACCGTACCGTAGCCTGTTGCTTCAGGACGCATTAAGCTACCGCCAAATGAAATTCCTTTACCGGTAAACACACATGCCGTGTCATTACTGAGCTTTTTCATCATGCCAGCCATATAACCTACTTCACGTGCACCCACACCAATATCTCCAGCAGGGATATCAGTATTTGGACCTAAATGACGGTAAAGCTCAATCATAAGTGCCTGACAGAATCGCATAATTTCAGCATCAGATTTACCTTTAGGGTTAAAATCTGAACCACCTTTTCCTCCACCCATTGGCAAAGTTGTAAGCGAGTTTTTAAAAGTTTGCTCAAACCCTAAAAATTTTAAAATAGATAGGTTGACCGACGGATGGAAACGCATACCACCCTTGAATGGACCAATTGCTGAATTGTATTGAACACGGAAAGCACGGTTAACTTGAGTCTGCCCTTGATCATCCATCCACGAAACGCGAAATTGGATCACACGTTCTGGTTCCACCAAACGTTCTAGCAATCCCTGCTCGGCATATTCTGGATTTTTTTCAATAAATGGCCACAAGCTTGTCATGACCTCTTCGACAGCTTGTAAAAACTCAGGTTGATGCGGATCACGCGCTTGCACGTAATTCAGGAATTCATTCAGGTTGTTATATTTCAATGCACGGTCCTCAGCATAGTAATGAATTAAATTGGTGCAATACATTTTAAAATGCATCATTTAGCAGCAAAATATTAAATCCCTTTCCATCAATTTTAACAATAGTTATTTTAAATTATTTTATTCTTCTTAATTATCATAAACTTATTTTTAGAAAAACTGTCTAACAATCAATAATAGTCATTTATCTTTTCACTTTTATTGATCTATTATTGTGCAATATTGGCGACATTTTAGGTCAATCAAAAAGCCAATAAATTCGTTAAAATCCATTGACCTTACTTAGGTTTTTCTTCATTATCGCATCGTTTTAAGCAAGCTATTTTCCTCTATGAATCCATCTATTTCTCTCATACGCGAGATTGATGCGTTACTACCACAAACACAATGTGGTCTGTGTGGGCACCGTGACGGCTGTCTACCTTACGCAAAGTCCATTGCTGAAGGTGAAGAAGCAAATAAATGTGTTCCTGGTGGACAGCCAGTGGCCGATGCACTGGCACAATTATTAAATCGCCCATTATTACCTGCTGAAACGAGTGTCTGGCCTGTACAAGCGGATGGACGCCCACAACGCATGAAGGCAATTATTCGCGAAGATGAATGCATCGGATGTACAAAATGTATTAATGCCTGCCCAGTAGATGCCATTATTGGTAGTGGTAAGCTCATGCATACAATTTTGACTGATCTATGCACAGGTTGTGAGTTATGTATTCCACCCTGCCCAGTTGACTGTATTGATCTGGTCGAAGACACTCAAGCATTGCCAAGCGAACAGCAACGCATTGCAGAACAAAATGATTTACGTCAACGTTATTACGCGCATATTCAACGTGAAGAAAAACGCCGTATTCACCGCAAAGGCCCTGTTGTACGTGCTGAAATAGATACTCAGCTGTTTGCACAGTTCTCTCAAGCACTTGATGATTTACCTTCAATTCAGCTCATCGAGAAGCCAAAAGAAGCGATTGTAAGCGATGCAAAAACCACAATTGAATTAGCGAAAATTCGTACTCAAATTAAAAAGTTGGAAAAGCAGCTCAGTGTTCGAGAAGATGCCAAAAAGCGTCTTCAACTTGATGAACTACAACAGCAACTCATTCAATTACAGGAGGTCTGAATGGCCGTCAAAAATATGACGAAAAAGCAGATTCAAATTTTCTTTGAACGCCTTCGTGAACAAAGACCTTCTCCACAAACCGAATTAAAATATTCATCACCATTTGAATTGCTCATTGCCGTTATGTTATCGGCACAAGCAACCGACGTTAGCGTGAACAAAGCAACTGATAAGCTCTATCCTGTTGCGAACACCGCTGAAAAAATCTATAACTTAGGCGTAGACGGGTTAAAAGAGTACATTAAAACGATTGGTCTTTATAACGCAAAAGCCGAAAATGTTATCAAGACCTGTAAGATTTTAATGGAGCAGTTTAACGGTGAAGTTCCAAGTAACCGAAAAGATTTGGAAGCTTTGCCAGGCGTAGGCCGTAAAACAGCCAATGTGGTTTTAAATACTGCATTCGGTCAGCCGACTATGGCTGTCGATACCCATATTTTCCGTGTTGGAAATCGGACGGGCTTAGCAATAGGTAAAAATGTTCTTGAAGTTGAACACCGCTTAGTAAAAGTCATTCCTAAAGAATTTATTTTAGATGCACATCACTGGCTGATATTACATGGTCGTTACTGCTGTATTGCCCGTAAACCAAAATGTTCAGAGTGCGTGGTTGCCGATGTATGTAACTGGCCGGACCGTTTTGAGTTTGGTGCTCAAAAACAAATTGCGGTTAAAAACATTGAGGCAGAATAAAAGTTGGGTATAGCTTATACCCAATTTAGTTACTTTAAACGCTTTTGCTGTTTTCTTTCTTCTTTCGCTTGTTTTTGTACTTTTCTCAGCATTTTGTAGCTTTGATACAGTAAAAACAACAATAGTGCCAGACTTAGCAATACCACCAAAATCAAAATGATTTTCAAATCATTCTCCTGCACTTAATGAAAGACAAGAGCCCTCACAAAGAGGGCTCGGTATTACAAATAATATTAAATTATTTGTCTAAGATGTTGAACAAATCTTTTTGTACATCTTCAATTGTACGTAAGCCATCAAGCTTGTCATAAGTTGGCGCATTTTCACCAGAAGCAGCACGACCTTGGTAGAAACCAACCAATTGTTCTGTTTCAGTGTGATAAGACGCTAAACGCTTACGGATTGTTTCTTCTTGGTCATCTGGACGTTGAACAAGATCTTCACCAGTTTCATCATCTTTACCTTCCACTTTAGGTGGATTGTATACAACGTGATAAACACGACCAGAAGCTGGATGCTGACGACGACCAGAAAGACGTTTTACGATTTCTTCATCAGGTACATCAATTTCGATTACATGATCAATGCTGATCCCTTCTTTTTCCAAAGCTTCTGCTTGAGGAATAGTGCGTGGGAAACCGTCGAAAATACAACCATTCACGCAGTCAGGTTGAGCAATACGTTCTTTTACTAAACCGATAATGAGTTCATCTGAAACTAAACCGCCAGATTCCATCACACTTTTAGCTTTTAAACCTAATTCAGTACCTTCACGAATTGCAGCACGGAGCATATCACCGGTTGAAATTTGTGGGATATTGTAGCGCTTACAGATCAACTGAGCCTGAGTACCTTTGCCTGCCCCAGGTGGTCCGAGTAAGATAATGCGCATAAAAAACATCCTCATTTAAAACAATGAATGTGAGGTCCGGCAGATTTAGTTTCATTGATCTTCAATAGATCCTGCCCGACTTCGAATTATAAGAAAGCCACAAACAAATGTATTGTACCAGCAATAAATCCGGTTACCCCACCTAGTACAATAAGAATCCACTCGTCCTCTTGAAATGCTGGACGTAACAAATTCTGAAACTCTTTTGGTGTTAGTTCACGAATACGCTCTTTAAACATTTGAAAAATCTTCTGTGCCCGGCTTGCATTTAGTGCAGGGTCACATACCGGTCCCATCGTAATTTCAATTGAACGATCAATCAAGTCCGTCTTTAACCTTGCATACTCTCTTGGGCCTAAAGAAAGCTGTAAAGATGTTCGAACAAGTGGAGTTTCCATGATTTCGTTAATATGACGTTTAACAATACGACGCGTTTTGTCCTTGCGTGAACCATACATCATTTCTGTCATAATTGATTTTAACGTAATCAGATCTTCTGTCACTACGCTTGAGAAGACTTCTGAAACTTCTTCTTGACGCTTCATGAAAGCCCCTTGAACATTATAAGTACCAATTCGTAAAACAGGTACAATCCAAGGGAACTTACGATCTTTTGTTAATCTAAATATTTGCGGATAACGAATGTAATGCGGTTCAATCGGGTTAAATACCATCCAGATTGCAATCCAGTTAGTTAAAAAGCCCCAAATAGACGCCCAAAATGGTACTGTCCAATGCCAAGGCACCACAAACCAGACCACCATTTGGAAAACACCAAAGAACATCCCGATTAAAGCACTAATATGCCAAATAAAGTTGATTTCTTTTTGTCCAACTTTTAAAAACATACGTACCATTAAACGGCGATCACCTTCCATTTGGCTCACCACCATTTCACGCATATCAACCAGTGACTCAACGTTCATAGTCAGCTCAGTCACTAATTCTCTGAGTACACCTGGTAATTGTTTATGCGCTTGAGCATAAATACGGCGTTTAATCGAATAAGGTAAATTTTCCCAAAGCACTGCATTACGATCGATCATCACTTCATCAATCAAATGCTCAAGTTCAAATCCGACTTGCTCACCAATAATACGTGCCATGTCTTCAGGGTCCATTGCCTCTAAAAACTCACGCAAAGAACCTAACTTGGATAAAGTATTATCGGTAATAATTCCAGAGATACGTCCTGCTTTACGTGGCACGATACCTTGCCAGCCGACTGGTAAAGGACCTAAATGAAATCCCCAAAACTTGATTGGGTAAAACACCATTTTTAAAGCCATCCACACATGTGCCCATGTGACAAAGGCAGTGACCGGAATGATACTCAAAACGGCCCAAAAATCAGGTCTGTGTAAAAAGGTCTGCCACAATCCGCTGACGTACTCTAACATGTAAGACTCTCGTATTTATTTGTGCTCTGCTTATGGCGAGTTAACGATAAACTGCTTTGTTTTATAAACCAAAACTTAGAGAATAAGAAAATTGAATTTGTGGTTTAGTATCTGCAGCAACATCACCATTCTGGTCCGTTAATTTTTCCGCTGCGCCGATACCCACACTAAACGTACTAATTCTTTCTGAATTCAACAATACATATGCCAAATCAACACCAGCACCTAAACGAGATTTATAATCTCCATCAACCGATTTGCTATCAAGATGTCCAGCGTAAAAGCCAATATAGTAACCATTTTTATCTGTTCCAGTAAGGTAGTACGGATAGCGGAATCCGACTTGTCCTCCAGCAGTTTTATCGCCATTTAAAAATGCACCAACTTTTGCGTAAGCAATTCCATAAGGATTTACCCACTCACCATTGAGATGTAACAATTTTTGTGTAAAACCGGCGCCTACATTCCAGGTAGATGCTTTATGATCTGCTAATTTTGCTTCTGGAAGAAATGAGTAATCTTGAGCATGTGCCCAACTGCTTACTGTCAAAACTGCAAGTAAGGGATAAATTTTTCTCATTATTTTCTCCATTTTCCCTAATCGTATGGTGAGAACAACCCTATTCTATTGAATGAGAGACTTTAACAGAATTATTTTGCTTCTTATATACAAGACTCTACAATTTTGTTGTCTACAAAGTCAAAAAAGCCAATTTGCCTCTTCACTGAAACTTTGAAAAATATGCGATATTTTAAGTGCGCTTGCGTTAGAATAAGCAGCTATTTTTCTCACCCTATGTCATTAAGTCGATCCGTATGAAACAGCACTTTCCTTTAAAAGATATCCAGCAAGAAAAGCGCATTTATCGAGGTCGTATATTTTTTGCCGTAGGGCTTGTGATTATCTGTTTATTGGTACTAGCCAGCCGATACGCTTATCTACAAATTTTTCATTATGATGAGTTCTCGACGGCATCGGATAAAAACCGTATTCGCCTACAACCCCTTCCACCTGCTCGTGGTTATATTTATGACCGCAATGGGGTTTTACTGGCAGATAACTACCCTGTTTTTACCGCAACATTAAGTAAAGCAGATGTTGAGAACGTTGATACCGTTATTGAACAATTACAGCCTATTTTAGAACTCACTCAAGAAGATGTAGATCGTTTTAAAAGCCGCATTAAAACAGCACGTAAAACTGAACGTGTGGCCATTAAACTGAATTTGACCGAGACAAATATTGCCAAGTTTAGTGAAGTTAAATACAAGTTCCCCGGGGTTAGAATTGAAACCCAAATGACGCGCTATTATCCACATGGTGATTTATTTGCTCACGTGATTGGATATGTTGGCCGTATTAACGATAAAGAATTAAAAAGTATTGATAAAGATTTATATGCTGGAACAAACCTGATTGGTAAAATTGGTGTAGAAAAAAGCTATGAAGATTTACTTCATGGAACACCTGGTTATGAGTCTGTAGAAGCAGATGCTCATAGTAATATTTTGCGTCACCTAGGTCGTAAAGACCCAACCCGTGGTAACGATCTCTACTTATCATTAGATTATGGTTTGCAAGTTGTCGCGTCGCAACAACTCGCTGGTCGACGTGGTGCAATTGTTGCGATAGACCCACGCACTGGTGAAATTCTTGCGTTGGTTTCAAGTCCAAGCTTTAACCCTAATTTATTTGTGACGGGTATTAATCATAAAGATTATAGTTCTCTACGTGACAATATAGATCAGCCTCTTTATAACCGTGCAGTACAAGGTGTATACCCTCCTGGTTCAACCATTAAGCCAATGGAAGCGATGGGCGGTTTACATTATGGAATTGTCGATTGGGCTACCGCTATTTCCGACCCTGGCTATTTCCATTTACCGGGTGACTCACACAAATTCCGTGACTGGAAAAAAACCGGTCATGGCATTGTGAACATGCACAAAGCCATTATCATGTCTTGTGATACCTATTTTTATATTTTGGCTAATCAAATGGGCATCGATCAGATGAACCAATGGATGCGCCAATTTGGCTTTGGCCAAAAAACAGGTGTCGATTTACCAAGTGAAAGTGAAGGCTTATATCCAAATCCTGAATGGAAAATGCGTACACGCAAATCCAAATGGATGAAAGGTGAAACGATTTCAGTCAGTATTGGTCAGGGTGCATTTACCGCAACCCCTTTACAACTTGCCATGGCAACGGCCATTACGGCGAACCATGGCTCGCATGTAGTTCCACATGTTTTACGTGCAACCCATGGTGCAAAACCTTTTACCGTACGTAATGCACCTGATGGAAAAATTAATTTCAATGGTACAGATGAAGATTGGGTAAAAATGCGAGAAGCCATGATTGACGTAATTCAATCAGGTACTGGGCGTGGCATCCGTACACCGCTATATCAAATTGCCGGAAAAACAGGTACAGCACAGGTTAAAAGTATTGCTCAAGGCAAACGTTATAACGAAGCTGCGCTTAGTGAACGCCAACTTGACCATGGTCTTTTTGTTGGCTTTGCTCCGGCTGATAAACCAGAAATCGCTATTGCAGTTATTTGGGAAAATGGCCGTCATGGTGGTTCAGCAGCCCAACTTGCTAAACCCGTGTTTGATTACTGGTTATTAACCCGTAAGAAAAATCCGATTCGACCAGCCAACCATCAAGTCAATGGTGGCCTGATGACTGCTGGGATTAAACCGGGTGAACTTCCAAGTGGTAATGAAAGTGCCAGCTCAACTCCTGCGACCTCTGCTCCGACTTCCGCAGCAGCCTCTACTCCACAGGCAACACCAACTCGTCCTGCTACAAATGAGGTCGATGAATAATGAAAAATCAATTACGCATTATTGGGGGCGAATGGAAAAGACGAGTTTTACCATTCGCCAGTATTGAAGGATTAAGACCAACTCCCGATCGTGTCCGCGAAACTTTATTTAACTGGCTCATGTGGGACATTCAAAACGCTCAGGTTCTCGATATCTGCACAGGTTCTGGGGCATTAGGCTTTGAAGCATTATCGCGCGGTGCTGCATCTATTTATATGATTGAGCCAGATAAGACTCAGGCACGATTTTTAAAAGATAATATTCAATTGCTCAAAGCGCAGAATTGCCATTTAATTAATGCAACTGCTCAACAAGCCTTACCACGCCTAAAAGAACAGTTTGATGTCGTTTTTTTAGACCCTCCTTATAGTCTTAATTTATGGCAAGAGCTTGCTCACTTGGCAGACTCACATATTAAAAATAATGGGTACATTTACGTTGAAGCTGACCGAGATTTATCTCAGCTTCACCTTCCTGCAACATGGCAGCAAATTAAATCAACCAAAGCTGGTACAGTCCATGCAGGGCTTTACCAAAAAGTAAGCGAATAAAAAGGTAGCCTTAAGCTACCTTTTTCGCTACAAAGTTTTAATTAACCCAAACCAATCACTGCAACAAGCGCTGCACAGGCACCTACAATTTTTTTGCCATATGGCACATAACGTGTAAATACTGCACCTAGTGCAAGCCCACCACAATAGATAAGTGCCATACCAGTAACCATACCGGTTACTAACGCTACGATATGCCCTGCATGTGCTAACTCAACACCATGAGCTATCCCATGAAAGCTTGCGAGTAAAGCGGCAGCGATAGGTAAAATACGATTTGATTTTGTCCATAGCGAAATCGCTGTAATAATTAAAGAAGCAACAATACCGTATTCAGCAACATTGGCGGGCACCAAACCTTGAGCACCTACCAAAAAGCCGATCACTAAGGTGATACTTAAAGTGATGACGCCAGTGATTTTCCACTGTTTGGCTGCCGACCATAGCAAGACACCAAAGCCTAAAGCCATTATTAAATGATCCAGCCCTGTAAACGGATGAATAAAGCCTGCCATAAAACCTGAATGTACATGATCATGCCCCGGATGAGCCATAGCTAACACAGGTAACATGCTAAGGAGCCCAACGCTCCATTTTTTAATGAAGTTCATAGTTACTCCTTAAGCCTTAAACAGCCCTTGCTTCTCAATAAATTGAATAATTTCTTCAAGCCCATCTTGTGTTTTCATGTTTGAAAATAAAAATGGCTTTTCACCACGCATGCGTTTTGCATCTTGGTCCATCACATCAAGGTTTGCTCCCACCATAGGTGCGAGGTCAGTTTTATTAATAATCAGTAAATCTGACTTGGTAATACCCGGTCCTCCTTTACGAGGGATCTTTTCGCCACCTGCTACATCAATGACATATAAAGTTAAATCAGAAAGCTCTGGACTAAATGTTGCCGCTAAATTATCACCACCGCTTTCAATAATAATGAGTTCTAAGCCATCAAATTTTTCGCACAGATCATCAATCGCAGCTAAATTAATTGAAGCATCTTCACGAATTGCTGTATGCGGGCAACCACCTGTCTCGACACCCACAATACGATCTGGTGACATCGCTTCATTACGGGTTAAAAAGTTTGAGTCTTCTTTGGTATAAATATCATTTGTCACCACTGCCATATTATATTTATCACGCAAGGCACGGCATAAGTTAAGTGTAAGTGCTGTTTTACCTGAACCGACTGGTCCGCCAATTCCGACTCGTAATGGACTACGTTCTGTCATGATTTTTATCCTTTTTCCTAAACTTAAGATCTGAATAATCGTGAATATTGAGTTTCGTGTTTCATGCTCAGCATGGCATAGCGCGGCAAAGCACTACTCAATTGCTCATCTTTAAGTTTTAAAGCCTTCTCTACAGCTTGTGGTACTCGCCCATGCAAATGCCATAAAATTCTTTGTCCTGCCATTTGGCCCAATGGGACAGTTTTTACCGCGGCTAAAACCTGATTTTCTAAAACGGTAAAGGTATACGCCGTAAGTACATCAACATCTTTAAGTTCTAAACGACCGCAAAGCTGTGCATAGACAGGCACAAAACCAAACTGCTTTTTAACCTCAACTGTTTTCTTTAAAACATCTTTAATCCATGCATTTAAAGAAAATGCGAGTTGCTGAGATTCGGCCAAAAGCTCTCTACTTTCTCGGCTTGCCTTATACAAATGTGCCCAAATTAGAAACTGATCTGGGTCATCATAATGTTGCATAAGACGTTTAAGTACAGGCAACTCAAAGCGTACTAGCAGCATTTCAAGCACTTCTTCAAAGTAAGCAATTGCCGAGGATTCATCGTGTATTAAGCCAATATCAATGGCGGTTTCCACACCTTGCGAATAGCAATATGCTCCAACTGGCAATGCCGTAGAAGACAATGTCAGCAGTTGCAGTAATTGCGCAGCATTATGAGTGGACATGGTGTAAAGCTTTGATTGGGCTTAAACGATGGTCATGGCTATGCTGTGCATAGGCACCGCTTTCAGGTTCAAACGGATGATCGGTTTCTGTCACAGCAAGCCCCAAACCTTCCACCATTTCTGCAAGCACATGATCAGGCTCAAAATATAAAGCTGTTGGTGTCAGCATTAATGGCACATGTCGGTTACCTAAATGATAAGCCGCTTTAAGCAAATCAAATTCAGTCTGAGCAGTGACTTGCATTAACCGTTCAGGTTTGGCATCGACACGTAATACATCCCCTTCTTGCGTTGCAATATATGAACCACTACGCAAAATGCCGGTACGTGGCAAATCCGCACCAATATCTACGCCACTCGCTAAAGCCGCTCGAAAACGTGATTTTTGGCGGGTATCAAACGCTAGCTCAACCGTTTCAAATGCCTGATCAGGAGAAATATCTTCAAGACGTTGGGTGTAAATTTTCATTTAGCTTTTCTCTCCTTACTTATTTCTTTCATATATAAGGTAATGAGGCAAATCACCTCTATAAATTCATTAAAACAAGAAATAACGTTGTGCCATCGGTAATACGTCAGCAGGTTCACACGTTAGTAATTCACCATCGGCCCGCACCTCGTAAGTCTCAGGATGAACCTGCATAACAGGACAATATGTATTATGTTTCATATCGGCTTTGGTAATTGAACGCGTGTTTTTACACGGACTGATTAACTTTTTAAGATTTAGCTTCTCAGCAACTTTTTCATCAATTGCGACTTGAGATAAAAAGGTAATACAGGTGTTATGCACACCACGTGGATAAGCACCAAACATTGGACGATAATGCACTGGTTGAGGTGTAGGAATTGAAGCATTAATGTCACCCATTGGCGCTGCCGCAATCATGCCACCTTTAATGATCATGGAAGGTTTCACGCCAAAAAACGCAGGCTTCCATAATACTAAATCAGCAAGTTTTCCGACTTCAACCGAACCAATTTCATGACTTAAACCATGGGTAATTGCCGGGTTAATTGTATATTTGGCAATGTAGCGTTTAACGCGATTGTTATCATGAAACTCATTGTCACCCTCTAATGGACCACGTTGTACTTTCATTTTGTGGGCAGTTTGCCAAGTTCTTAAAATCACTTCACCCACACGTCCCATTGCCTGAGAGTCAGATGACATCATGGCAATTGCACCTAAGTCTTGTAAAATATCTTCAGCAGCAATGGTTTCACGGCGAATACGACTTTCTGCAAAAGCAATATCTTCAGCAATTGCAGGGTCTAAATGGTGGCATACCATGAGCATATCTAAATGCTCATCAATGGTATTGATCGTATAAGGTCGTGTTGGGTTGGTCGAAGATGGCAACACATTACTTTGCCCAATTGCTTTTAAAATGTCGGGAGCATGCCCGCCGCCCGCACCTTCGGTATGGTAAGTATGAATCGTACGGTCTTTAAATGCCGCTAGCGTTTCTTCTAAAAAACCACCTTCATTTAAAGTATCCGTATGAATTGCGACCTGTACATCATACTCATCTGCAACGCTCAAACAGTTATCAATAGCCGCAGGAGTTGATCCCCAATCTTCATGTAGTTTTAATCCAATTACTCCTGCTTTAATTTGCTCGCGAATGGGGTCAGGTAAACTTAAATTCCCTTTACCCAATAGACCAATATTCATAGGCAAATCATCAATCGCCTGCAACATGGTCGCAATATGCCAAGGCCCTGGAGTCACTGTCGTTGCCGAAGTACCTGCTGCAGGTCCTGTTCCGCCACCCACCATTGTTGTTGTACCCGACATAAGTGCAGTTTCAACTTGCTGTGGGCAAATCCAGTGAATGTGAGTATCAATACCACCTGCCGTTAAAATTTGCCCTTCACCCGCAATCACTTCTGTTGCAGCACCTAAAGGAATGGTAATGTCAGGTTGAATATCAGGATTTCCTGCTTTCCCTATTTTCCAGATTCGACCATTTTTTAAGCCAACATCCGCCTTTACAATCCCCCACCAATCTACAATCAAAGCATTAGTAATCACAGTGTCGGCAACTTCATCGGCTAAAAGTTGAGATTGCCCCATTCCATCACGAATGACTTTGCCACCGCCAAACTTAACTTCTTCACCATAGGTCGTTAGATCTTGCTCAACCTCAATAAAAAGCTCTGTATCAGCCAAGCGAATACGATCACCAACCGTTGGACCAAACATTTCTGCGTATGCACGACGTGACATTTTCATATGATTAGTTCCTTATTTTTCTGATGGCAAAGCATAATATTTTGTCATCGGGATAAACCGGATTCCCCATTTTTCAGCAGCATCACCACTTACAATAAAACCAAATTTTTCATAGATATCTTGAGCATAAAAACTTGAATTCACCGTAATTTTTTCAATGTCTATATTTTCATTTTTAATTTTTTCTTCTATGAAATCCCAAAGCTGTCGCCCTAGACCTAGTTTCAAATGTGTTTTTTTAATAAAAAAATGCATTAAATGTGAGGGTTGCATATAAGCGACTATACCCACGATCTGTTGATCAATCTCTCCAACAAAATAATGAATATCTTCTCGATCAAAAATTGTTTGTATGACTTCTGGTTTAAAGCGTGAGCGCCCTTCGTCATTTGCAATCACTTGATCTACATATGGAGCAATTATGGCAACGATAGTATCTGTGTCATCTTTCGTTGCTTTTCTAATCAACATTTTCATCCAAACGTCCCATTACCCGACCAGCAAAACCATATACTTCTCGCTTACCAGCTAAAGCAACAAGCTCTACTTCTCGACTTTGTCCTGGTTCAAAACGTATTGCTGTGCCTGCTGCAATATTTAACCGAAAACCTTTGACTGCCTCACGATCAAACTGTAAGGCATCGTTTGCTTCATAAAAATGAAAATGCGAACCGACCTGAATAGGCCTGTCGCCAAGATTAGCCACCACAACTTTCAAAGTTTCTCGTCCAACATTTAATTCAATGTCAGTTTCTGGAGTAATAACTTCACCGGGAATCATAAGTATTCCTTTTTATACAATGGGCTGATGAACAGTGACTAATTTCGAACCATCAGGAAAAGTTGCTTCAACCTGCACCTCAGCAATCATTTCCGGTACCCCATCCATGACATCTTCACGCTTTAATAAAGTCGTTCCAAAGTGCATAAGTTCACTCACCGTCATACCATCCCGTGCACCTTCAAGTAAGGCTGCGGAAATAAATGCAACAGCTTCCGGATAGTTCAACTTTAAGCCTCGTGCTTTACGACGCTCAGCCACTAAGCCTGCAGTAAAAATGAGTAACTTATCTTTTTCTGTTGGATTGAGTTCCATATCTCTTTCCCAAATAGCATCTAATTTTCTTTAAGCAAAATGCGTGCTCAAAAGCAGCATACCGGTTTTAATCGTTTTTAAAATACGCAATTTAACGTAACTTAAGTTTTCCAAATTCTTGGAAATTCTTCATCTAAATCAAACCAATAACGTCTTAATTTAGCGCGTATAGCTGCGAAAGCGTCATGACATCGTCGTACATCATTTCCTAAAAAACGCGCACATAGTACATCTTCTAATAAGGTCAACGTCACGGGAACATCCATACGCATAATGAGTGCACGGATGAGTTCAATATGTTGCTCTAAATAAAATGAAGAACGGAATTTTTCAGGGGGCACAGCCCAAAAACTGGCCATCACCGCCTGATTATTCATTCCTAAACACGAGCTTAACCAGCGATCTCCCCCTTCAAAATATAAAGTATCAGCAACTAATAACTTGTTTTTGCGCCATAATTTAAACTGGTTGTGATAGCTTCCCTGAACAAAATTCTCAGCCCGAGCCTGCCGCCCCAAGACCAGCATATCCCATCCAATAAAACTTGCTGTTTGTTCAAGATGGATATCTGTTTCAGAGTGGGCTAAAGCACCGTCAAAAAGCATTGTTTCTTGCGGCATCCACTCTAAAATAGAATCATCTTTTACATTCAAATAAATATGCTGGAAAGCCTGTTTTCCATTTGTTCTATACCACTTACCCGCTCCCGGTGTGGTAATTACAGCATGCGCCTGCCCTTCTGTTTCAATTTGAAAAGTAAGATGATCACCGCCTGCAATTCCAGCTGGTGGATGAACAATAATGGCATGACAAACCCCAGTTTTTTCGGGCCAGAGCATTTTTTGCACCCGAACGGGGCCATAATGCTTTCTATGACTCATTATGGTGCGCGAGTTTTCATAACAAAACCCCAGTTCTAACTGGGCATACCAAAATGGTGCTGAAGAAGTCTGAAAAGTTTGTTGAATTCGATTCATTTTGGCTCATTTTTGATAATGGCTTTTTTGATAAGCAAAATATGCACCAAAAGCAAAAAGTGGTTATTACAAACTTAGAAACAATTTTTTTATTTTAATGAGTCAAAAAATCATCAATGTCTAACATAAAACCACAGTAAAGCATGGAATTATTTATACAATAGCGCCCATCCTCGCTCTTATAAATTTTTCCCATGAAAATCTTTTTCGTGTTAGTACCGTTTGTATTTTTAACTGGGTGTATTTTTGGCCAATCAAGTGAGGTCAAACGTGCAGAAAAACTTTTAAATAACTTTCAATGTAAAAATATTGAAACAAGTGAAATTTCTACAAGTTCAATCAACTCTTATTACCAGCAATCTTTAGCGGTGAGTAAGGAAAAAGCGACCTCTTATGTAGAAAGCTATAAAAATGGTGAAGAATTATTCGCGATGCCCTTAGATGAAGTCGTAGAACAGCAATACCAACTTTATAAAGCAGCGTGCGATTCTTTAGGTGGGGTTTCTGCCCAACCATAAATTTTTAAAAGTATCCATTAAATCACTTTAGTGGATACTTTTAATTCTCAACTAAAATATAAAAAAACATAGCCCCAATTTGTGCAATTTTTACTCACTTTACCTTTTGTTAAAATTAAGCTACATACTAGAGCTTTTATTTTCGATTCTTTTTTCCTAGCCTGTCAGTACTTTATATTTATTTTTTTGAGGTTTTATTCATTATGAAAAAATCATTATTAGCAATTGCACTTATGAGTACTCTTCTTGTCGCATGTAATAAACATGAAAATAAAACAGAAACAACCTCTGATGCATCTACTCCTGTACAAACTGCTCAAACAAATAATAATGAAGCGGTAGATACCGCACATACAGCCGAGAATTCTTTAGACTGGGATGGTAAATATAAAGGTACGCTTCCTTGCGCAGACTGTGAAGGCATCAAAACTGAATTAGAATTAAAAGATGATAAAACTTATGAGCTAACAGAAACCTATCTTGGTAAAGGTGATGCAAACCCATTTGAAACCCATGGTAAGTTTACTTTCGATAAAGACAATACTTCTGTTATTACCTTAGATGATAAAGCTCAAAACCGTAAATTCTTTATTGGTGAAAATACCGCGATCGCTTTAGATATGGAAGGTAAAAAAGTTGAAGGTTCTTTAGCTGAACATTATGTTTTGAAAAAAGAAGATTAATCTATTTTTCAATATAAATAAAAAACCCGCTCAAATGAGCGGATTTTTTATGAAGTCAATTCTTAGTGAGCTGAGAATTGGTTCATTGTGTTTTTAGCATCGTCACCAGCTTTAAGTGCATTTTCACCAGCGAAGATTTCTTTGTGGTCATCACCGATGTCAGAACCAGCCATTGCTTGGTGTTTCACACATGCGATACCGCCACGGATTTCTTTACGTTGTACGCCAGCAACATAAGCTAACATACCTTGGTCACCGAAGTAACCTTGTGCTAATTCATGAGTAGAAAGAGCAGCAGTGTGGTATGTAGGAAGTGTGATCAAGTGATGGAACACACCAGCTTCACGCGCAGCATCTGCTTGGAAAGTACGGATTTTTTCATCAGCTTCAGCAGCTAATTCAGTATTGTCGTACTCAGCGCTCATTAATTTAGCACGGTCGTAAGCAGATACATCTTTACCTTCTGCAACCCAACGATCGTACGCTTGTTGACGGAAGTTTAAAGTCCAGTTGAATGATGGGCTGTTGTTATAAACAAGCTTCGCATTCGGAACTACTTCTTTTACACGGTTAACCATGTGTGCAATTTCTTGTACGTTTGGAGTCGGAGTTTCGATCCAAAGTAAGTCAGCACCGTTTTGAAGGCTAGTGATACAGTCAAGTACAACACGGTCAATCTGAGTACCTTCACGGAATTGGTATAGACCAGAAGCTAAACGAGTTGGACGATGTAATTTACCATCACGTTTAATTAAGATCTCATCTTCTTGAGCTTCTGAGATATCAATTTCTTGAGTATCTAAGTAGCTAATATATTTAGATGCGATATCACCTGGCTCTTTAACTACAGGGATCTTCTGAGTTAAGTCAGCGCCTTCAGAGTCAGTACGAGCAACGATAACACCGTCTTCAACACCCATTTCTAAGAATGCATAACGAAGTGCATGGATCTTAGCGATGAAGTCTTCATGTGGAACAGTTACTTTACCAGCTTGGTGACCACATTGTTTTGCATCAGATACTTGGTTTTCGATTTGAAGCGCACAAGCACCAGCTTCAATCATTTTCTTAGCAAGTAAGTAAGTTGCTTCTTCGTTACCGAAACCAGCATCGATGTCTGCAATAATTGGCACAACATGAGTTTCGAAGTTGTCGATTTGAGCTGTGATTTCAGCTACTTTCGCAGAGTCACCAGCTTCTTTTGCTTTATTTAAAGCACGGAACAAGTCATTTAATTCTTTTGCATCAGCTTGACGTAAGAAAGTGTAGATTTCTTCGATCAAAGCAGGTACTGAAGTTTTCTCGTGCATAGATTGGTCAGGAAGTGGACCAAATTCTGAACGAAGAGCAGCAACCATCCAACCAGAAAGGTAGATATAACGTTTGCTTGTCGTACCGAAATACTTTTTGTTAGCAATCATTTTTTGTTGAGCGATGAAACCATGCCAGCAACCTAATGATTGAGTATATTTGCTTGAATCAGCATCGTATTCAGCCATATCACGACGCATAATCGCAGCTGTATACTTAGCAATATCTAAACCTGTTTTGAAACGGTTTTGAAGTTGCATACGAGCAGCATCTTCTGGGCTAATGTCTGCCCAAGTGTTGCCGAATTTTGCTTTTAATTCACGTACTGCATCAATCGCTGTTTGATATGTAGTCATGATATTGTCCTGTATTCATTTTAGGATTTCATCGATCGAAGCCTAGAGTCATGTTATGAAAATTCCCTATGACACCAGCTGCTTCTTCATGTACACAGCTTAGACTTAGCCAATCAATTAATCCAATATCCTTCGTTAATCTTCAGTATTTATTTAAAAAATATACCAATAAATCGATATTATAAGTAAAACTAAAAAACATAACACTTTGTTTATAAAAACAAAATAATCCTAAAGGAGTATAGAATTTTGATTAAAAAACACTCCAAGCTTTATTTTTATACAGTTTTTGAAAATTTTCCATTCATTTTTAATATAAAAAGTCAATTGTAAATTAGGCGAATTTTGCCAATGCAAAATGTCAATCAGTATGCTAGAACAGTACTAAATATTAAGAAAATATTTTTGTTCAATAATTATAAAAATAAAAATAGATCAACGATAATAGAATCCAGCATTTGAGATACTTTTTGCCCATACTTAATTTCAACAAAAAATGTCGTTTTTCTCATCATTTTTTCACACAATGTTCTTTAAATATGGCATAATTTGAAACAATTTTAGGGTTTTATTTTCGGTATTTTTTTTATGAATCTGGAGCGGGTAGATCTTAATCTATTAATATATCTTGATGTTCTTCTTCGTGAAAAAAACGTTACTCGCGCAGCCGAACAGCTTGGTGTTACTCAGCCTGCCATGAGTAATATTTTACGCCGCTTGCGTAATTTATTTAATGACCCTCTCCTGATCCGCTCATCTGAAGGGATGACACCGACAGAACGTGCACTTGAATTACAACCGCGTATTCGTGATGCTCTTTCTGACCTTTCAATGATTTTGGAACCGCGTACCGAATTCCGCCCTTATACCAGTAATCGCGTTTTCCGTATTATGACTTCTGACTATGCAGAAGCCACCCTAGTCCCTCGTCTTGTTAAAGCCCTCCGCTCAGAAGCACCAAACGTTGTACTCGATTTTCTTACTCCAAGTGATGTGTCATATAGAGACATGGAACAGGGTAAAGTTGATTTAGCCATTAACCGCTTCAATGAAATCCCGCAAAGCTTCCACCAAGTTTTAGTTTGGCGTGATAGCTTTAGCTGTATTTTAAATGACAAACACCCCGCTGTGACTCATTTAAATCTAAAAAGCTATTTAGATGCTCAACATATTTGGGTATCTAAAACGGGTATGGGTGTTGGCTTTGGGGTAAACCCAGATAAACAAGGTGGCTTGGGCTGGATTGATCAAGCATTAGAACGTATTGGTCAACGTCGCAAAATTTCTGTATTTACACGTCACTATCAGATGCCGGCATTACTTGCTCAAAATGTTGACTTGATTGCCACTCTTCCAACTCGAATGGCACGTTTACAAGCACAAAATCCAAAATTAGTCATTAAAGATCCACCGTTTTACATTCCTGAGTTTGAACTTAAAATGGCTTGGTGTCCATTATTGCACCATCACCCAGCTCATCGCTGGTTACGCCAACTCATTCTATTTGTTGCTCGCCAAATGATCGAAGAGGAAAATCGTGAATTCCTGACTAATAATTCACAATTTTCCCACTATTAAATAAGTTTTAATTTAATTGTCTCTTTCAAACATTATCTTTAAGCGCTGAGCAATCAATCTGATTACCTCAGCGCTTTTTTGTGTTAAAACATAGTCATAATAATGATGATCCTCGGGTGATTTGTGAGTCTCTTTCAAAATATCATTATCATCGTACTGCTCATCATCGCAGCAGGCTTTTTATCTTTAACTGAAATTGCTCTAGCTGGTGCCAGAAAAGTAAAGTTAAAGATTTTAGCTGAAGCTGGCGAAGAACGTGCTCAAAAAGTACTTGATTTACAAGAACAATCTGCAGACTTTTTTGCAGCGTCCCAAATCGGCTTAAATGCTGTTGCAATCTTAGGCGGTATATTGGGTGAAGCTGCGTTTCGTCCTTTTTTTGTGAACTTAGTTGACCGTTTCTATGAAGGACCTTGGACGCAAACCATCGGATTTGCCCTATCTTTCACATTGGTAACTTCTTTGTTTATTTTATTCGCCGATTTAATGCCAAAGCGCTTGGCAATGATCGCACCTGAAAAAATTGCAATTAGTGTAATTAACCCTATTCAGATTTTTATCAAAATCTGTAAGCCTCTAGCATGGGGAATTAATGCTATTGCCAATTTGCTATTCCGCTTGTTTAAAGTAAATACCACACGCGAAGACAATATTACTTTTGATGATATTTCAGCAGTGATGGATGCAGGTGCTCAAGCAGGTGTACTACAAAAACAAGAACATCACTTTATTGAAAACGTATTTGAGCTTGAAGAACGTACAGTCCCATCAAGTATGACAACACGTGAAAATGTTGTTTATTTTACGCTTAACGAGCATGAAGATAGCATTCGCCAAAAACTGGCAGAATATCCTTATTCCAAATTTCTGGTTTGTAATGAAAATATTGATCAAGTGATTGGCTATGTAGATGCTAAGGATATTCTTGTACGTATTTTAAACAACCAATCTTTAACCCAGCTCAATGAATCAACTATTCGTACGGTTCTAATGATACCTGATACTTTAACACTATCAGAATTACTCGATCGTTTCCGCTCAACAAAAGAAAAGTTTGCTGTTGTAATTAATGAGTATGCGCTTGTCGTTGGGGTAATTACACTAAGTGATATCATGATTACTGTTATGGGGGATTGGGTTACCCCTATGGAAGAAGAACAGCAAATTATTAAACGTGATAATAATTCTTGGCTGATTGATGGTAGTACACCTATTGAAGATCTTAAGCATGCGCTTGAAATGGATGAACTACCTGATGAAGAGAATTATGAAACATTAGCTGGTTTCATGATGTACCGTTTACGCAAAATTCCTCGTCCAGCCGACTTTGTTGAATTTGGTGGTTATAAATTTGAAGTTGTTGACGTAGACCATTTTAAAATTGATCAGCTATTAGTAACACGTGTATTAGAAAAAAATGATTTACCATCTCCACCTGATGAAAATTGATTTATTTTGGTGCAAAATATCCTGCAAATGCAGGATATTTTTTGATAAATAATTTTTTCCTTTTAGATAATTATTATTTTAAAATTTTTTATATTAAAAGTTTAATTAATTATCCTAATCACAATTTCAAATATATAAATTAACTCATTCATTAAAATAAAAAAATTAAATTGAATTAAAATAAAATTTTGCACATAAAAGATTTACAGATTCACTTTCGTTATGTAACGTAGGGAGTAGAAGCTTTGTAAATGGGTATACTTCTCATTTCAGTATTTAAACAGAATATAATTTTTAAAAATACATGATAATTTCAAACATGATAAAGGTTTTATAAGTATATATAATAAGCACTATACATTATAAATAGACTATACCATTATTATATATGTTCAGTATTTCTGCAAAATATACCTTTCCAAGTGAATATATATTAACCAAATAAACTAAATATATTATTTGTCTTTTTATTAAAAATTCATAAGAATAATCGAGGTCAGAGTTTTTGAATAAACTTGTTCAGTAAAACTAAAGGCAAAGGATTGATTGTATGCTGACATTACTTGGTGTTGGCATGATTTTATGCTTCATGTATTTAATCATGTCCAAACGTTTAAGCCCTATTATTGCTTTAATTCTCATCCCATTTATTTTTTCTCTTATTGCCTGGGGCCTTGGTCACTACTTTGAAAGCTTGAGCCATATTGAGCTTAAAGGTCTCAGTGAAATGATGCTAGATGGCATCAAAAAACTTGCGCCTACTGGCGTAATGCTATTATTTGCAATTTTATATTTTGCCTTAATGATCGATGCAGGTCTTTTCGATCCTCCGGTTAAATGGATTTTGAAAAAAGTTAAAGGTGACCCCCTAAAAATTACATTAGGGACCGTTTTTTTAACTACATTAGTCTCTCTTGATGGCGATGGCTCAACCACTTACATGATCTGTGTGGCAGCCATGCTCCCTCTTTATCAACGCCTCGGTATGAATACACTGATCATGACAGCACTTATGTTGTTATGTAGTGGTGTAATGAACCTGACCCCATGGGGTGGCCCTACTGCCCGTGCAGCAAGTGCACTCCAAGTTGACCCAAGCCATATCTTTGTACCAATGATTCTTCCAATGGTGGTTAGTATTGGCTGGTTATTCTTCTTGGCATATTTATATGGTCGCTATGAGCAAAAACGTTTAGGCGTGATTGAGCTTGAAAGTCACCATGGTGATAACATTACAGTTTCAAAAGACCCAGAAGCAACTCGTCCACATTTACGTAAAGTGAATATGGTACTCACCATTCTTCTTATGATTGCATTGATTAAAGGTATTTTACCGATGTCAGTGTTATTCATGCTGGCGTTCTGTATTGCAATGCTCATCAACTACCCTGATGTTGATATGCAGAAAAAGCGTATCGCTATGCACGCAGACAGTATCTTGGCTGTTGTAGGTTTAATTTTTGCGGCAGGTATTTTTACAGGTATTTTATCTGGTACAGGCATGGTTGAAGCCATGTCTAAAGAATTTGTTGCAATGATTCCTACAAGTATGGGGCCATATCTAGCGCCAATTACTGCTCTGGTGAGCATGCCATTGACGTTCTTTATGTCAAATGATGCATTCTTCTATGGTGTATTGCCGATTCTTGCTGAAGCAGCTTCACATTATGGTATTAGCCCAGAAGCGATTGCTCGTGCATCAATTGTAGGTCAGCCAGTGCATTTGTTATCACCTCTCGTTCCATCAACCTACTTGTTATGTGGTCTTGCTAAAGTCGACTTTGCAGACCATCAAAAGTTCACTTTTAAGTGGGCATTTATTACTTGTATGGTATTGATGGGTACAGCTTTAGTGATTGGTGTTTTCCCACTTTTTAGTACGATGTAATTCTGCTCTACTATAAAAATAAAAGCCCCTATCGGGGCTTTTATTTTTTATTTATTTACATACTCAATCATGGCATCTAAGAACGCATGAAAGTGCAAGCTAATATCTTCTTGTAAAATTTTATAAGCATTATCAAATTGCACCATTGGAAAGCCTTCTTTCCAAAATGGGAAAATATTATGCAAGTCATGAGTAACTATTGCATCTTCTCGAACAATTGCTTGTGAAATTTGTGCCAAAACTTGCGCTGTCTCTGCGCCATCAACAGCAAGATAATCAATACCACGCGCTTTTAAAATACGAATTCGATCTTTTTTATAGCGAATTTTTTTAGCTTGAGCTGCATTTAAACCTAGTGCAAGAGTAACTGCCTCTACAAACTTCTCTTCAAAATTTGTATTTAGTGCCACCAAAGCCTGCTTATGTGCTTCCTGACGTCCTGCTTTTCCCCCGTTACGGATGATCTCATTGGCTTCCGTATCTAGCTTATCTTTTTTCATCGACTGTAAAATGTCTAAAATTTCGATATCGCTTAAAGATTCAGGAGATTGCTCAAACATAGGAGTCTCTATACATACAACTAAAGGCGTATTCTCTCATAAAAGCGATACTAAAGCAGAGTAAAATTTTAAATAGCATATTATCTTGACTATTTTTATAGTCCTAATCTCAGAGACTGCACTCATAAAATCAGTTAATTCTTTGGTTATGATTTTACCATTTGCCAAATTAATTTTACCCTGATAATATTATTTTACCCCGATAAAAATATGTAGCTAAAATGAATACTAAAATCACCTATACTGCTTTCACTGGAAGCACGCTTATTGCGAGTGACTCCCTTGTTGAACTTGCAAAGAAACTAAAAACTCTTCCTAAAACAACAGAAAATATTCTGATTTTTAATGATCAAACAGGTCAACAAATTGATCTTGATCTTTCTGGTTCGGAGCAAGAGCTTCAACAACGTTATGCTGAACCGGAAGAAATTAAAAAAGTTGGACGACCTAAACTTGGAGTAATTTCGCGTGAAATCACTTTACAGAAAAAACATTGGGATTGGTTAGATCAACAAAGTGCGAGTGCATCAGCAGTGATTCGCAAGTTAATTGATAAAGAGTTAAATAACCCAAATTCTGAAGGCAATATTATGCTAGCCAAACAAGCCATCGACCGCTTTATGTCTGCTATATTAGGCAATATGCCAAATTACGAGGAAGCAACACGCGCCTTATATCAAGGTGATCGAGATATATTTTTAAAAATGATTCAGAGCTACCCTAAAGATTTAAGAGAATATTTAACTTTAAAAGCTCAAAATGTTTTCTAAACTTAATAAAAAACCCGCTTACGCGGGTTTTTAGAACTTATTTTCAATCTATTAAAGACGAACTAATTCCACAATTTTCTCTACTGCTTCTTCTACCGTTTCAGCAGTTATCTCGGTATCTGTACCATCCACAGCGGTTGTGATAATAATAACACCCGTCTCACGTAATAGAACCAATTGCTCAGCTGTTAAGTTTGTTTTCGCGATCGCAACTACACCTTGCTGAATCAGTAAACTTTCTAAAGCTTGAGCTTTTTCAATTAACTGTGCAGAAACACCAATAACAGCAGGTTTTTGACCTAAACGAGCAGCACGATCTTCAGCAGTAACAGGATTACTATGAGCCGTCCACTCTACCGCGGCTTCTACCATGCCCGCGCCAACAGTTACGTTACTTAAACGGTCAATAAAAATAAATGAACCTGTGTAACGTGAATCTTGATAACGGTCAAACACGACTGGAGCATCAAACTCAACCACAACATCTGCAATCGCATTTAACTCAAGCTCTTCAACTTGAGTGTGTTCGAGCGTATTCACATTTACACGGTAGTTAATATTAGTTACTTTTGCTGGAACAGTTTGTGTACCAATCTTAATATTGTACAACTTACCTTTTACAAGTGGGTGTTCATTCATCCATACCACGGAAGCACGAACACTTCTTGAAATTAATGGTTGCTCGCCTGCACGTACTAAGACATTACCGCGACTAATATCAATTTCATCATTTAACGTTAAGGTGACTGCTTGACCAGCAACTGCTTGCTCAAGATTACCGTCAAAAGTAACAATTTCCTTAACTGTAGAACGCTTACCAGAAGGCAACGCCACAATCTCGTCACCAACTTTAATTTCACCTAATGCAACTGTACCAGCAAAGCCACGGAAGTCGAGGTTTGGACGGTTTACATATTGAACAGGGAAACGGAATTCATGTTTACTTGACTCGCGGTTGATTTCCACAGACTCAAGAATACTCATTAAGGTTTGCCCCTTGTACCAAGGAGTATGAGCTGATGGATTTACAACGTTATCGCCATTTAAAGCAGAAATTGGAACAAATAAAATATTGGCTGGACGGCGATCACCCAATTGGCTCACGAACGCATCATATTCAACCTGAATTTCATTAAAACGTTCAGAGGAATACTCAACCAAGTCCATTTTATTAATGGCAACAACAATATTTTTAATTCCCAGCAAACTCGCAATAAAGGTATGACGACGAGTTTGAGTTTGTACCCCATAGCGCGCATCGATCAGGATGATTGCAAGATCAGCAGTCGATGCACCTGTTGCCATGTTACGAGTATATTGTTCATGGCCCGGTGTATCAGCAATAATAAATTTACGCTTTTCAGTCGAAAAATAGCGATAAGCAACATCAATGGTAATACCCTGCTCACGCTCAGCCTGCAAACCATCTACAAGTAGTGCCAAGTCTGGTGCATCACCTGTTGTGCCCACTTTCTTACTGTCACGTGTTACAGCTTGCAATTGATCTTCATAAATCAATTTTGAATCGTAAAGTAAACGACCAATTAAGGTACTTTTACCATCATCTACGTTACCGCAAGTCAAAAAGCGCAAAAGGTCTTTTTGTTCATGTTGTTTTAAATACGCCAGAATGTCTTGGCTGATTAAGTCTGATTGATGAGACATTGCTCAAACTCCACAAATTTAGAAACTGTCTTAGAAATAGCCTTCTTGCTTTTTCTTTTCCATTGAGCCTGCTTCATCATGGTCAATCATACGACCTTGACGCTCAGAACTTGTTGCCAACAGCATTTCCTGAATAATTTCTGGCAATGTATCAGCTTCAGACTCAACTGCACCTGTTAATGGATAACAGCCAAGCGTACGGAAACGTACAGACTTCATTTGTGGAACTTCACCCTCTTTTAAGCGCATACGTTCATCATCAACCATGATTAGCGTACCACTACGCTCAACCACAGGACGAACAGCAGAGAAATAAAGAGGAACAATTTGAATATTTTCTAAATAGATATATTGCCAGATATCCAACTCTGTCCAGTTTGATAACGGGAATACACGAATACTTTCGCCTTTGTTCACTTTACCATTGTAAAGGTTCCAAAGTTCAGGACGTTGGTTTTTAGGATCCCAACGATGTTTACTATCACGGAATGAATACACACGCTCTTTCGCACGTGATTTTTCTTCGTCACGACGCGCACCACCAAAAGCAGCATCGAACTGATATTTATCCAAAGCCTGTTTTAAAGCTTGGGTTTTCATAATATCCGTATATTTCGAACTGCCATGATCAAATGGGTTGATTCCTGCTTCACGGCCTTCTTTATTCTGATGAACAATTAAATCAAAACCATGTGTTTTTGCCATGTTATCGCGAAACGCGATCATGTCTTTAAACTTCCAGCCCGTATCTACATGTAATAAAGGGAAAGGAAGTTTTGCAGGATAAAATGCCTTTAATGCAAGATGAAGCATCACAGCCGAGTCTTTACCAATTGAGTAAAGCATGACTGGATTTTCAAATTCTGCGGCTACTTCACGGATAATATGAATACTCTCAGCTTCAAGTTGCTTGAGATGTGTAAGTCTTGATTCAGTCATGAACACGCCCTTCTCTATCCATTTTGCCCATAAAATCTAGAAGCGGTATTACACCACCACTTAGAAGACCATGTGGAGGAACGAGTGCCATAACAACTCCAATTTTTCGTGATAAATAGTCCAACCACAAGCCCTTTATGAGGCTTATAGCATTAGTTATGCATTATAGTGATTTAAAACTGTTTTCTTTTGCTTGTTTTTTCATATTGATATTCAAATTCATCATATACATGTAATATGCTGATTTACTTATAACTTTAAAATCGTAACTGGTGTAGTCAACTTAAGCAAATCACCATCTGTGCTTTGGATTTCTCTAAAAACAATAAAAAAGAGAAGCCTCTGTAGCCTCTCTTTCTTATTATAAGGTTAACTAAAAATTAGAAACCAAACATTTTACGCTCTAGAGGAATTTCTACTCCAATTGATGCACCAGCATCATTACCTTCTAAGTCAGAATCACTTACCCAACCATTAATTTTTAATGGAAGATCAGGTTTAATGTAATGTGTCCAAGTTAGATCAAGCGCTTTAATTTCATCATCTTTAGGGAATGCTTTATTAATTGCCAAGTTAGATTGGTTAACTTTAACCACCATAGCACGACCGCTTAAACGGTTCATCACGTCAAAGCGGATATCACCACCCACAGAATACATTTGTCCATCGCCACCCATCGCATGTCCTAATGGGAAGCCATGTTGGTAATAACCATCTTTATAAACATAATGATTATAGGAAATACCCTTCACATCATTATTAGTGCGGGTATCAGCCCATTCTGCATAAAGTTGATATGGCATATTATTATAGCTAGAAGAATAGTCGACTCCTGCTAAATACATTTTTTTAGAAGGAAGTAGTCCAGCTTCATCTTCACCAACATATTGACCATAAATACCAACAGGAGCATTTATAAGAGATTGTAGATTTAAACGAGCATCAAAACCTGCAATTTGGTTAGAACGATCTTCATCAGAATCATACACATTGTCATTCCCTTTAATTGCATTCCACAAAGAATCCCAACTTTCAGAACGTCCTTCACCACCCCATTGTAAAGTACGAGAAGCACCTAGTTCTAAATAGGGTAAAGGTCTTGCAGTTAAACGTAAGCCTAATAATTTGGCATGAGGAACCGCTTTATAATCATCTAATTGGCCTGCAAAAGCTTGATATTGCCAAGGTCCAATCCAAGATAACCATTTTGTCTCAAAAGCATTTTGTACAGCTCTTTGTGCCGTCACGCCATACACAGGACGACTTGCATCGCCACGGATTAAGCTACCATCATGTCCAGGTCCCCACCATGTTGGAATTTGACCTGCAACAAGCCACTGGTTCCAGAGTTTACCAGCGACATATGAACCCTCAACGTTAACGTCATGCCCACTATCAATTTGAGGGTCTTTTTCTGCGTTTACACGGATTTTTGCATCCCAATTTTCACCACCAGCATTAAACTCTAATGAACCTTGGTACTGCGATTTTTGGTTATCACCAAATGCTTGAGGAATATTTTTGATATCAGTTTCAGCAAAAGCACCCACTTTAACTGTATCGTTATCTGCCTTTAATGCATTGAGAACTGAATTAATAACTTTTTGCTGTGCTGGATGAGTCACTTTAGCTTGAGAGAGAGCTCTTTGAATTTCATCACCACTTAATGGCCAAGTAGAAGTGCTGATGTTAATAACACCTTGTTGATTCAACCAGTTTAAGTCGGTACGTAAATCATCATTATTAAGCACTAAACCTTGTGCAAAAACAGCCGATGAAGCAGTTGCTAATAATGCAATCGAAAGTGTTTTTCTTAAAAACATGTCAGCACAATTCTCAAAGTTATTTATGAGCAACACATTAATTTTTTTATCGCAAATTTGCAATTGTTAAACTGTGCAATTACATTTTTTAACGGTGTTTTAAGTTTTCTATAACTTAAGTATTTTTTATATATAAATAGTTAATAAAAAAGGCAGTATAAACTGCCTTTTTCTGTATTGAAGATTAAATTAACCTTCTTTACGACGCATATGCGGGAACAAAATCACATCACGAATACTTGGTGCATCTGCAAAAAGCATAACCAAACGGTCAATACCAATACCTTCACCCGCTGTTGGAGGTAAACCATATTCAAGTGCTTCAACAAACTCTGCATCGTAATGCATTGCTTCATCATCACCAGCATCTTTTTCAGCAACTTGCGCTTGGAAACGTTCAGCCTGATCAATTGGATCATTTAACTCGCTAAAGCCGTTTGCCAATTCACGGCCACCAATAAAGAACTCAAAACGATCAGTAATGTGCGGATTATCATCATTACGGCGAGCAAGTGGAGAAGTCTCTGCTGGGTACTCAGTAATAAAAGTAGGCTGACGAAGTTTAGTCTCAACCGTTTCTTCAAATACGATTGTTTGAAGCTTACCTAAACCAAAACCAGGTTTAACTTCTTCTTTTAATTCCTCACGGACAAATTTTGCAAGGAATTCACGATCACCTACATTTTCAGGTGTGAACTGCGGATTATTCTCCAAGATCGCATCAAACATAGAGATTTTCTTGAATGGTCCTTTAAAGCTAAATACTTCACCTTGGTAAGGCACATCAGTCGTACCTAAAATATCAAGGGCTAGCTTTTCAAGCATGTTTTCAGTTAAAGCCATCAAGTCTTTATAATCAGCATATGCCTGATAAAACTCGATCATGGTAAATTCAGGGTTATGACGTGTTGACACCCCTTCATTACGGAAGTTACGGTTAATTTCGAACACACGCTCAAAACCACCAACAACTAAACGCTTTAAATAAAGCTCCGGTGCGATACGCAAGAATAATGGCATATCTAAAGCATTATGATGCGTTTCAAACGGACGTGCAGACGCGCCACCCGGAATCACATGCATCATTGGCGTTTCAACTTCCATGAAACGTTCATTAGTTAAAAATGCGCGAATACCTGCAACGACTTTGGCACGAATTTCAAAAGTCTTACGCGTTTCTTCATTCACAATTAAGTCAAGATAACGCTTACGATATTTAACTTCTGTGTCGTTCAAACCATGAAATTTATCCGGCAATGGACGAAGCGATTTTGTAAGAAGTTCAAAACCTTCAAGGTGTACATATAAGTCACCTTTGCCAGAACGACCGATATAACCTTCAGCAGCAATAATATCGCCAAGGTCTAAACCTTTAATAGTTTCGAGCGTATCTTTTGGTAAACCCTTACGGTCAACATATAATTGGATACGACCAGTCATGTCTTGAATCACCATGAAAGAACCACGGTTTAACATGACACGGCCAGCAACTTTTACATAAACATGTTCAGCGCTTTCGATTTGTTCTTTAGACTGATCTTTAAATTGTTCTTGTAAATCAGCAGCGTAATGTTCACGTTTGAATGTATTTGGCCAAGGACTCTTTCCAGTTTCCTTTGCAACATCTTGGATTTGCTTTAATTTGGCATGACGCTGTGCAATTAAATCGTTTTCGGAAATAGTTGGTTCAGAAGTCGATTGAGCGTTTTGTTGCGTCATCTCTGCCTCGGTTAAGTAAAAATGAAGTGGCATAGCTTAACAGATTGCTGAGGTTTTTCGAACGATTTCAATCAAACAAAAACGAAAAAAGTCCAAGCCGTCAATCTGAGTGGACATTGAATGATAAAAATTACTTAGACCAATCGCTAAGTTCATTTTTTTTAGGTTTGAGTAAAATATAAAAAAATCCAAATAACCTCGATTTGAAAAGGCCCTATTTGCCTTTTATTTTATCTATGAGATTGTGTAGTAAATAATGAAAATTCTATTTTTACATGGCTTGGATTCTTCTCGTGAATCAACAAAATTTCATGCCATTTTACATCCTGAAAAATTTTGTATTGATGTTGATTATCGCAACCTAAGTTATGCTTCAGTTAAAGACTTTTATCATCAAGCGATTGAAACAATTAAACCTGATTTGTTAGTCGGTCATAGCCTCGGCGGTTATTGGGCTTTGAAAACTGCTGCTCAACATAAATTAGCTGTTATTGTTGCCAACCCAAGCCTTACACCTAATTTTCGTAATGATTACCCTCACCTTTGTGACGAAGATCTTGACCACTCTAACCCTAAAATGGCCTATTTAGAGTTAGGAGACGAGCAACTTGATATGTATCAAGTACAGGAAAAGCTGTCACCATATATGACAATAGAAACTTATGACGGAGGCCATCATCGTCTTGCTTATCCTTCTCGTCTTAATGATCTCATTACTAAAATTCATAAAAAATATTTTGCTTGAATTTACGTATGACACATAATTTTCAAAAAACTTATTATGTAAAAAGATAACAAATTAAATTACAGAAACTTATTTTTCAGCCATTTGTTTTACAGCTTCAAAGCCTTGAACGAAGCCACTTTTTAACATACCGATGTACTCAGGTAAGGTGGCTAATTCTACTTTTACCGTTGTAGTATCCCCATTTTGACTTAAAAAATATTTTTCTAGCGAACCACTCCAGCCTTTCACCTCTTCACTTTCCAAGTCTTCTTTCCCGTCTTTAATCATTCCTAAATGTTTAAAAATTAGTACTTCAGGCTTTTTCATTTCTTCAATGGTCGAAACCATTCCATTTCCTTCTCCGTCTAGAAAATATGTTTTACCACCGACTTTCCAATCTGTGCGCATTGAAGAATCTGGAGCAAAGAATTTCGTCCATGCATTATAGGTCTCACTATTCCAGAGTACGTCCCATACTTTTTCTATAAGGGCATTAATTTCTACTTCATATATTAGAGTTTCCATATTCGACTTCCTTATTCTCCGTTAATTAAGTGTTCCATAAACTTTTCTGTTTTATATAAACATTAATTTATTTGTCCATTTATTAACCATATTACTTTTTTAAGAACTTTATTTATATAAATGCTTTGCTCTTTTTGTAACCCTTCATATCACTCATCGCCTCCTTGCATGAATAAACTTATAAAAACATATGATTTATTATGTGTTTATGTTGAAGTTTTGCCTAAATAACCATTTATTTGTCTCGATATGCCATTCATCTTTGCTTATGAATGATTAAACTCCCTTATATGCTTTACTTTAAATGTAGAACTGCGTAAAAATTTGATATCCGATCAAAGCGACATTAGTTATTATTGAGCGGATCGTAGTTACATTATTAATAGATGGAATAGTTTTACTGAAAGGCAGCTTTGAGCAAACTTATCAGTGCGGAGAGTCTCATGAAAAAATATCAATGTATCGTTTGTGGATGGATTTACGATGAAGCAGAAGGTTGGCCACAAGACGGCATTGCAGCTGGAACAAAATGGGAAGATATTCCTGATGACTGGACTTGCCCTGATTGCGGCGTTTCAAAAGCTGACTTCGAAATGATCGAAATCTAATGTCTTAAATTAAAAGGCCATGATTTACATGGTCTTTTTTATATATCACCAATCACCGTTTTAAATTAACAATTCTAATTCTGGAGAAAAAAATGCATCCAATCGTCATTATCGGATCAGGCATGGCGGGTTATACCTTAGCACGTGAATTCCGTAAGCTTAACCCAGAGCAAGAACTTGTGATGATTTGTGCGGATGATGCGGTGAACTATGCAAAACCAACCTTATCCAACGCTTTTGCAGGAAAAAAAGCCCCAGAACAGATTCCATTAGGTGATGCTGCAAAAATGAGTGCCCAACTCAATATGCGTATTGAACCTTTTACTTGGGTGAAAGAAATTTTAGCTGAGCGTCATGAACTTGTTCTAAAAAAAGACGGCGTTATTTCTCAGCAACCCTATTCAAAATTAATTTTAGCTGTCGGTGCTAACCCGATTCGCCTTGCAATTGCTGGTGATGGTAGTGATGACATCCATGTGGTGAACTCACTCATTGACTATCGTTCTTTCCGAGAAAATCTAGCTCAGCGCAAAGATAAACGTGTTGTGATTTTGGGTGCAGGTTTAATTGGTTGTGAATTTGCCAATGACTTACTTCATAGCGAATATGATGTAACAGTAATTGATTTAGCGCCTCAACCATTAGGCCGTTTATTACCTTCACACATTGCTTCAGCATTCCAGCAGAATCTTGAAGAAGCGGGTGTTAAATTTGCCTTAGGCACAACCGTTGAAAAAGTCAGTAAAATCAATAACGGTGAAGATTACGCGGTTACATTGGCAAATGGTCAGACTTTGGTTGCTGATATTGTGCTTTCAGCGATTGGCTTACAACCGAATATTTCTCTTGCTCAAAGTGCAAATATTCAAACCAGCCGTGGTGTGATTACCAATAGTTTACTTGAAACCAATCAAGCAGATATTTATGCGATTGGTGACTGTGCGGAAGTTAACGGTACCCTGCTTCCATATGTAATGCCAATTATGCAACAAGCCCGCGCTCTAGCAAAAACATTAAGTGGTCAACAAACAAATGTACATTACCCTGCTATGCCGGTTGCGGTAAAAACTCCGGCTGCACCGCTTACAGTTTTACCGGCACCGGTTGATGTGGATGTAAATTGGGAAACTGAAGAATTCGACGATGGTATGCTTGCCAAAGCAATTGACAATGAAGGAACATTGCGTGGTTTCGTATTGTTAGGTGCAACAGCAGGCAAGCAACGTTTAACTTTAACTAAGCTTGTTCCAGATCTTATTCCTGCCCAAGCATAAGGTTTAAATTGGGAATGCTCATGATCTTGAATATTCCCTCAAGGAATGAATAACATGAATAGCGCCTTACAATTTAGTATTTCACCGTACACTCCATTTATGCAGGAAACCAAAGTCAATTTAGGCAATGGTATCGAGCTACATGTAGAAGTAGGTGGAAAACCAGAACATCCGACTATTTTGCTGATTATGGGTTTAGGTGCCCAAATGCTATTTTGGCCGGACTTTTTCTGCAAATCACTCATTGATCAAGGTTTTCGTGTTATTCGTTTTGATAACCGTGATATTGGCCTTTCTTCAAAAGTCCGCCATCAAGGTAAACGTTTAAATACCATGAAATTGATGGGACGTTTTGCTTTAGGGCTAAGAAATCAGGGTGCACCTTATACGCTCTATGATATGGCAGATGACGTTTCTATGCTTCTCGACCGTTTAGGAGTAAGCAAAGCACATGTGATTGGTGCCTCAATGGGTGGCATGATTGCCCAGATTCTCGCTGCAAAATATCCGGAAAAAGTAGAAAAATTAGGTTTGATGTTTACCAGTAATAATCAACCGTTTCTACCACCACCATTCCCTAAGCAACTTTTAAGCTTGATTGGCAAGCCAGAATCACGTGATGAAGAAGGAATTGTGAATCACAGTTTAAAATTATTCCAATTGATTGGTTCTCCTGGTTATATTAACCATATTGAAGCCGTTCAAACTGCAAGAAAACTTTATCAACGTAGCTACTATCCTGCTGGTGTACTTCAACAGTTTTTAGCAATATTATGTACAGGTTCCTTACTGCAACTGGACCGTGAAATTAAGCAACCCACTTTAGTCTTGCATGGCTCTCGTGACCGCTTACTTCCACCGAGTCACGGTAAGGCCGTAGCAAAAGCAATTTCCGGTGCTAAGTTTGAATTAATTGATGGAATGGGGCATGATATCCCTGCCCATTTTATTCCACAGCTTAGCGGTTTATTTGCGCATCATTTTAAATCATCATACTAGGACACTATGGCTGCATTACCCTCACTAAGACAGCTATCATATTTAGTTACGTTGTCGGAAACTTTGCATTTTACTGAAGCAGCACGTCGCTCTTTTGTTACCCAATCGACTTTATCGGGCGGCATTATGGAGCTGGAAAGGCTACTAGGTGGCGTTCTGGTTGAGCGTGACCGTCAGAATGTGCGTTTAACGCCATTAGGTGAGCAAGTTGTTGCTCGAGCCCGTGTATTGCTAGCAGATGCTCAGGATTTAATGCGTTTAAGCCGTGAAATGAGTGAACCATTAACAGGTGATCTTCATTTGGGTGTTATTCCAACAATTGCACCTTTTATCCTGACACGGTTACTTGATGAAGTGCATCAACAATTACCGAAGATTCAGTTGCATTTACATGAAGCTCAAAGTGAGAAGATTGTAGAGCGCCTAGAACATGGTAATTTGGACATGATTGTCCTTGCCCTACCTTTTGACACAAGAAGTTTAAAAGTAGCTGAAATTTCAAAAGAAAATTTATATCTTGTTTGTAGTAAACAAGATACAAATGCACTTCAAGCAAATTCTCTTGATGATCTCGATTTATCACGTCTTATTTTGCTTGAAGAAGGCCACTGTTTACGTGACCACGTATTAAGTGCCTGTCCAATTGGTGAGCGTAAAAACGATAACCGCTTAAAAGCAAGTTCTCTACCAACATTGGTTGAGATGGTTTCTTCCGATTTAGGCTTTACTCTTTTACCAGAAATCGCAATTGAAAATAGTATGATCAAATTTAATGATCAGATTACTGCAAAACCAATTGAAGACGCACCTAGCCGTACTTTAGCACTTGTTACTCGTAAAAGTACGCCGTTGCAAAGTGAGTTTGATGTTCTTCTGCAAATCATGCAGAAAATTACCACAAACTTACATGAATAAAAAAAGGAGTCTTTGGACTCCTTTTTATTTTACTGTGCTGTTAGGGAAGCCCATTTAAATACCCAAGCCGATCTCAAATCCAAGCTATCATCTGCAATTATTTTTTCTCGAATAATTTGTGCAATTGCGTAGTCATTGGCAGGGTCGACCATGACCCGTATTCCTTTTGTGGTTGGGCTGGTAACAACTTTATACCCTTTAGCCTGTAATTGGGACTGAATCATATTTGCTTTATTTTGATTAGGTGCCAAAGCAACTTGCACCATCCATTTTTTTTCACCGTTTTCTAAAATTTCTTTCGCGACCGCTGCATCAAGTTGCTTTTTCTTCTCAATATTTTTCTTTTCTTCAATTTTTTTTAACTGATTATCGTCAATTTTCTTTTGTGCTAACAATTCCTCTTGAGTAAGTTTTCTTTTCTGAATCACGATTGTCTTATTTTGTGTTTCATTCTTCTTATTTTTCTCTCTAGAAGGATGTATAAAATAAGGATATATCATTTGATCATCAAATTTCTGAAATACAATAATATCTCCATAGCACTTCTGATCCGCATAAGCAGTCACTGGCATTAACCCCAAAAATATTCTAATAAATAAACTTTTAATAAAGTCTTGCATATTATTCACTTACCAAAGTTAAGTATATTTAATGCGGCGTATTAAAGTAGATTTCTTGTGATTTGTATATTTTTAAAATTCAATGTTTTATGTAAAGAATCACATATTTTTCAAACATATTGCATTAATTCAAATTATTGCCGTTTATCCTACAACCATTTAGAAAAATTAATTAAATTATTATGAAATTCAGTTAATTAAAAAGCCGACATGATGTCGGCTTTTTTAAAAATAATTTTTTATTTAAAAGTTTCTAATAATTCTCTTTGAGCATTATGCAATTTTTCGCCTGCGGCAGGCTGGGCACGTACCCATGTACCATCGCCCTGTAATAACCAAGCTTGCTGATTATCTTGTAAATAATTAAGGAGTCCTTGCTGATAAATACGTTTTTTCAAAGCAGGATCTTCAATTGGGAAGCATGCTTCAACACGATTAAATAAGTTACGATCCATCCAGTCCGCACTTGAACAGTAAATACGAGCATCACCATTATTACTAAAGTAATAAACTCGAGTATGTTCAAGTAAACGACCTACAATTGAACGTACCCGAATGTTTTCCGATAAATTTGGTAATCCCGGACGTAAACAGCAAATCGAACGAATAATGAGATCTACCTGCACCCCTGCTTGAGAAGCTTCATACAATTTATTAATAAGCTGAACTTCAGTTAAAGCATTCACTTTGACAATAATTTGGGCTTTACGACCAGCCTTTGCATTGGCAATTTCTTCATCAATGAAGTTGATGAGCTGAGCATGCAGAGTAAAAGGTGCATGGAGTAACTTTTTCAGTTTTGCCATTTTACCCATACCCGTGAGCTCTTGGAAAATACGGTGTACGTCTTCACACAAGTCTTTATCGGTGGTCATTAGGCCGTAATCGGTATAAATGCGAGCATTCATAGCATGGTAGTTACCCGTTCCTAAATGAACATAACGCACCAGTTTGTTGTTTTCACGGCGTACTACCATAATCATTTTGGCATGGGTTTTATAACCCACAATACCGTAAACAACGACTGCCCCTGCTTCTTGTAAAACATTAGCCACTTCGATATTCGACTCTTCATCGAAACGGGCACGTAATTCAATTACCGCTGTCACTTCTTTACCATTACGCGCGGCTTCTGCTAAAACTTGAACAATTTCCGAGTCTGCACCACTACGATAAAGTGTCTGTTTAATTGCGAGTACTTGCGGGTCACGTGCTGCTTCACGGAGTAACTGAATAACAGGTGCAAAAGACTCAAATGGGTGATGAAGTAAAATATCCTGCTTTTGCATAGCCGAGAAAATACTCTCGGTCTTTTTAAACACTTTTGGTACAACTGGCGTGTGTGAGTCATAACGCAAATGAGGACGTTTAAAGTTCGAAACCAGACGAGCCAAGTTTACAGGGCCATCAACTTTATATAATTGTTCTTCGTTTAAGTCGAACTCTTCAAGTAGATATTCATAAATATGCTGTGGACAATTTTGGGTTACTTCTAAGCGTACTGCACGACCAAATCGGCGTGAACTTAACTCACCTTTTAACGCTTTTGCCAAATCTTCAACGTCTTCGTTAAGTGCCAAATCGGCATTACGAGTTACACGGAATTGATAGCAGCCAGTTGCAGTCATGCCCGGGAACAAGTCTGAAACATGTTCATGAATAATTGCAGACAACATGACGTGATGTTCTTTACCACCCGTTAACTCATCTGGTAATCGTACAACACGTGGCAATGAACGTGGGGCTGGTACAACAGCCAAATCAATTTGTCGCCCGAACGCATCTTTACCTTCTAAAGTCACAATAAAGTTCAGACTTTTATTGACTAAACGCGGGAATGGATGGGCTGGATCTAAACTGATTGGAGTTAAAACAGGCGCAACCTGTTCCTGAAAATATTTTTTTACCCAAGCTGATTGAGCTGGTGTTAATTCACCACGACGTAAAAAGCAAATATCTTCTTCACGTAACTTAGGTAAAATTTCTTCGTTTAAAATACGATATTGGCGCTCAATTGCAGCATGAGCAGTTTCAGAGATTTTTTGTAAGACTTGTCTTGGTGTTAAACCGTCCGGGCTTCGACTTTCATTGCCTAGAGCGAATTGCTCCATAACACCTGCCACACGAATTTCAAAAAACTCATCTAAATTACGCGAAAAAATGAGTAAGAAATTCATTCGTTCCAGTAATGGATGTAAAGGGTCGACGGCCTGTTCCAATACGCGCAAATGAAAGTCAAGAATAGACAATTCACGATTAATATAACGGTCATTATAACTATATTCTGTTGGGGTCGTTGCTGTAATCGCTGTATTCATGTCTAACCTAATCTCTTTCCAACCAAAATCTCTGCAAAATAGTATGCTGCAAAATTATGTCAATTTGATAAAAACTAAAAAAATAACACATCTTTAAGACAGTGTTATTCAGGAATCTGGGTGCTATTCATATAACGTAAAATAACGCGTTTTCTATATTGTAGTTTACGATCGTTGCGATGATCTTGATAATATTTCGGATCAGGCAATAACGCGGCTAAAAAAGCAGCTTGTTCGCGAGTTAAGCTTTTGGCACTTTTGCCGTAATAATATTGGGCTGCTGCTTCAACACCATACAAATTTTTGCCAAATTCAACAGAGTTCATATACACCTCAAGAATTCGACGTTTCGACCACATGCGCTCCATCATCCATGTCGCTACAGTTTCTTGGCCTTTACGAATAAATGAACGCTTATTATATAAGAACAAGTTCTTTGCAAGTTGTTGAGATACGGTAGAACCACCAGCAACGACCTCTCCTTGCTCATTGTTACGCTCTAGCGCAAAACGAATACCATCCCAGTCAAAACCATGATGATGAATAAACTTTGCGTCCTCCCCTGCTAAAATTGCATGTTTGAAATTGTCACTAATATCATCATAGTCAAGCCATTCATGAATGATCGGCTCAGATGGATCTGACCAATAATCAATTCGCATAAACATGGTGGTATCAACTTCATGCGTACGCCACCAAACCAAACTTGAGAAAATCCAAAGCTGAATAAGGAGAATTGCCCCAATAAAAATTAACAACACGCGAACAATAAAGGCTTTCATGTTCGTCCTGATCTCCTGTATTCAACTTTTTTCATGTTAAGCTGTAAAGCATGTTCATATATAACAAAAGCATAGCATGACTCAATATCAGCCTCCGCACATTAATCGTAAACTCAATGTACAAGCTTGGTGGCTGACCGCCCTACTGATCTCGATTAATGTAGGTTTGTTCATCTGGCAAATTATATCTGGAGTCGATATTAGCGACCCAGCTATAAAAGATGCACTTCACTGGGGTGCAGATTTTACACCACTTACTTTTTCCGGGCAGCCAGAACGTTTATTTACCAGCATGTTTTTTCACTTTGGTATTATTCACCTTATGCTCAACATGTGGGCTTTATATATTTTTGGTAATGTCGCTGAAGCTTTATTTGGACGTTTATACTTTATTGGTCTGTATTTACTTGCAGGCTTGTTTGGTAGCCTTTTGAGTAGTTATATTAATATTCAAAATGGGCATGAATTATTACAACATTTTGATCAGAGCTTACTTCCCCATGTCAGTGCTGGTGCTTCGGGCGCTGTGATGGGATTAGGTGCAGCATTAACTGTTCTTTCTTTATTTCCGCCGCTGCCTCATCAAGCTTATATACTTGATAAGAAATCATTATTAATGATTATGGCGATTAACCTTATATTCGGTCTGGTTGCCACAGGTATTAATAATGCTGCACATGTCGGTGGTATGATTATGGGTGCATTACTCGCACTGATTTGGTATTTAAGCTACCGCACTCCATTTAAAACCCTCCTAAAATTTTTAGGTCTATTGGGAGGACTTTTCATGACTGTCGGCTTCTATGTTTACTGTAATCAGCTTAACTCACCATTACTTCCACTTTGGCATGAGGTTTTAATTCAGAACCCAGAAATACTCCCCTAACTTAAATCTGGTTCAGCTCACGTAAACTTTGTAGTGGCGGTAAATTACACAGATAACCGAGTCGATATCGGCCAATCAGAGCGCAAAGCAACATCATGGCAAATGGTAAAATCAACCATATTTCAATATGCCACTGTAAAGCCATATTCATTTTATAACTTGCAATAGCGCTAATTACCTCGGCAAAACAGCAGGCAACAATGCCTGCTAACAAACCTAAAAAACCAATTTCCAGACTGAGCATCTGCTTCATTTTATTTTTAGAGAGACCAAATGAACGCAACAAAGCCACTTCCCGACGGCGTTCATCCATTAATAGATTTAAACAAGCAATTAAAACAAGTATTCCAGAAAAGCCAACTAAAGCTGCAAGCACAGTCACGATTTTGACTAGAACGTTCATTAAGCGTTTTACTTCATCTAAAATTCGATCAACATCAATAAAAACCGTATTGGAGAATTGCTGAATCATATGGATCATTTTAGGTTGATCTTGCTTAGGCACATAAAAACTACCCAAGTAGCTACCAGCATTTTCATCTAAAGTTTTAGGCGAAAAAATAAAGAAAAAATTAGGACTAAAGCTTTCCCACTCAACGCTCCGAAAATTTATAACTTTAGCTTGCAAGGTACCTTCTGGCAGACTAAAAGTAAGCCTGTCACCAATCTGGATTCCTAAACTTTCTGCTGTTTTACTCTCAACTGAAACTTGGCCTACTGCATTAAATTCCGCTTGACCTTTTGTAATGACATTGTCATCTGGTAAAGCACTCGACTGCGTTAAATTTAATTCGCGGCGTAGAGCGTTATTTTGCTTTATAGCTTCTTCTGAAAAAGGAACATCATTCTTAGCAACTAATCGCCCACGAATGTTTGGATATAACGGTGTGCTTTGCCAACCATTTTGCTTTAACTGTTGCTCAAAAGCTTTTAAATCAAATGGTGGTAGGCCATAAACAAACTGGTTTGGTGTTCCCTCTGGTAATTGCTGTTGCCAACGCTCTAATAAATCTGTTCTTAATACACTTAACACGGTAATGAGGCTTAAACCCAAAGCCAGTGCTGTAATTTGTAAGGCACTTTGCGATGCTGAACGAATATAAAAAGACAAACGGGTTTTCATCTTTTTTAAAGCACGAAGCAATAGCCAGACAACGGTGTAAAGTAAAATGCAAAGCAGAATAATCGCTGTTAGTACCCAAATACTGAGCATTAAATTTTCACTTAAAACTAAGCTAAAAATAACAAGACTGGTAATACCCGCAAAGAACATAAAGAATAACGATTTTCGAGATTTGGCTTGCTCGCGAATAACACGGATGGGAGGAGTATTTAACAACTCCCAAATGCTTGGCAAAATGAATCCAAGTAGCACAATTACACTGGTAAAAATGGCAATTGGTAAGGGACCAAGTAAAAAACCAACCACAGAGAAGCTTAACTCTAGTTGTGGAATCAGTTGTAGCATGAGCTCAAGCAAGCCATAGCCCATCATTATTCCTAAGAGACTACCGATCACAATCGAAATTGCACTGACTACACAAAGTAACCCGATATAGGCCCATAAAATTTGAAACTTACTCGCACCTAAACAACGTATTAAAGCAATGTGATCTTGGTTTTGCTGAACATATCTTTGACTCGTTAAAGCAATGGCGATACCACACAATAAAATTGTTAAAATATTGGCCAATTGCAAAAAGGTATCTAGGTTTTCTAACGGACGTAATAATCTGCTATTTGATTCACTGGCATCGCGTAAACGTAACCCTATGGTTTCTTCCTGTTCATTTGCAGGTTGATGCTGTTGCTTAAATTGCCTTGAAAATGACTGAACCTGTTCAGGCTGACCAGATATTAACAGTCGATAATCGATTCTACTACCAGTTTGAATTGCATGGGTTTTAACAATATCTGCTTGATGAATAATGACAGTAGGCGAAAAACCAGAAAAACCAAGTTCTTGATTTGAATCTCGCACAATCACGCCACTAAAGCGAAATGCCGCATCTGTAATAGATACCATATCGCCTAGTTTAACTTTAAGTAAATCGGCTGCCCTTTGACTCAACCATACTTCACCTGGTTGGATACCACGCGCTATAGGTTCAATCTCAAGCTTTCCTCTTAATGGGAATGCAGGTTCTATTGCTTTTACATTGACCATGACAAACTGATCTTGAGTATGTGCCATTGAACTAAACATGGTCACATTAGTCTGCTTTAAGCCAAGCTGATCTGCCCTTTTTTGCCATTTTGCGTCTATAGGTTCATTATTCGACAGAACCAAATCTGCTGCTAACATTTGCGCTGCTTGTAGACTTACCGCATTTTTAACTTGGTCATTGCTAAACTTAAGAGCGGTGGTTGCACTGATCGCAAGTGAGAGCGCAATAATAAGTAAATATAAGCCTCCGGTACGCAAGCTTTGTAACAAAAGTGGTTTGAGAAGATTACGCATAGTTTAACCACCCTGTACCGTCTTTAGTCGGCCATCATCTAACTCGACATGTCGTTGGCAAAGTGCTGCCAAATTACGGTCATGTGTGACCAAAATAAGTGTAGTACCAAGCTCCCGATTTAAATCAAAAAGAAGGGTTTCAATTTCTTGGGCGGTTTGACCATCGAGGTTTCCGGTCGGTTCATCGGCAAAAATAATTTGTGGCTCGGCAATGAGAGCCCGAGCAATTGCCACACGTTGTTGCTCTCCACCGGATAAGACCTTAGGCGTTTGTTCAGCTTGACGGCTTAAGCCTACCCGATGCAACCAATCTAAAGCTTTTTTCTCAGCAATTTTATAATCAAAATCTTTACGTAACCGAAGCGGTAACATCACATTTTCAAGTGCACTTAACTGTGGCAAAAGCTGAAAAGACTGAAATATAAAACCAATATGCTGCATTCGAATTTGAGCGCGCTGCTCTTCTGTTAACTTATGAACCGCCTGACCACATAACCACACCTCACCTTCAGAGGGTTGGTCTAAAGTCGCTAAAATACCCAGTAAAGTTGATTTTCCTGAACCAGAACGTCCTGTAATTGCTACCTGCTCCCCTTCATAAATATCTAAATCAATATTTTTTAAAATCGTAAATTGATTTTGGTTAATCTGAATAGTTTGTGTAACTTGATGGGCAGCAATGATAGGTTGTGGCATGATGTGAACAGTCCTATATATTGAGTATTCGGGTCGAAACACAAATGTATAAATCTTATTTGTTTGGTTCTAAAAGTCTCTTGCTCATCTCATTGAGCATGTTGCCCATGTTCGTCTCGGCAAAAACTATTTTAATTTTAGGAGATAGTATCAGTGCCGGTTATGGAATAGACCCTAAACAAGGTTGGGTACAATTACTACAAAAACGTTTAGACCAACAGTATCCCAAACAACATAAAGTGGTCAATGCAAGTGTGAGTGGGGAAACCACTAGCGGTGCTTTGGCACGATTACCAAAACTTTTACAAACTTATAAACCCGAGGTAGTTGTTATTGAATTAGGCGGGAATGATGGCTTACGTGGTCAACCACCACAAATGATTCAAAAAAATCTGTCTCAGCTCGTCCAATTAAGCCAGAAGCAAAAAGCAAAAGTTATTCTTTTTGGTATGAAGATTCCGCCCAATTATGGCACGGCTTATAGCAAAGCATTCGAAAATAACTATAAAACTGTCAGTCAAAAATACCAGGTGAAATTGCTACCCTTTTTTCTTGATGGCATCGCTGGGCAAAAGCAACTAATGCAAAATGACTTGATTCATCCAAATGCCCAAGCACAATCAAAATTACTGAATTTAGCTTACCCATACATAAAAGGTGCCCTATAGGCACCTTTTAGTTTTAAATATTTTTATTATGATCAGAAATCAAAGAAAGTAACTTCACCAGTTTCTAGCGAATATTCAGCACCAACGACAATCAGTTCACCTTTTGCAATTAGATTTTCTAATACAGCCGAACCATGACGTAATTGGTTTACCGAAGCAAATACGTTTGAACGCACCGCATGACATGAGAGTTTTTTCAAGTCATTTTTTAAATCAGTCTGCATTAAAATCTCAACTGATGGACGAACACGGTTCACAATCGACATTAAGTTAGAAGATGGCGGGTGCTCAGGGTTCATCAAGGTATCAATTGTCGCTTGAATCGCGCCGCAATGACTGTGTCCTAATACAACTACAACCGGACAGTCATAACGTTCTGCCGCGAACTCAACACTACCAACTTGTGAAGGTGCAACAACATTACCAGCAACACGGATTACGAATAAGTCACCAAGACCTTGATCGAATACCATTTCTGCTGGTACACGAGAATCTGAACAGCCTAATACAATTGCAAATGGATTTTGATCCTTTGCCATTTCAGCGCGTTCATGATGTGATAAGGTTTTTGCAAGGGAAGTATTTCCATTTACAAATCGTTGATTACCTGCTTTCAAACGATCTAAAACTTCTTGCGCAGTAGGCATTTTATATTTCCATTGTTTTTTCAAGGTTAGAAATCATTTTAATGTGTCAAAATTTGAATGTCACTGACAAAAAATAAATCCTTTTTCAGGAAAATTTTTTAAAACTTTAATTAGTTTTATAAGGAAGATCACCGCACAATTACCTACTGTTTAGTGAAAAAATAGACATACTTTACTTTATAGATTGACTATAATTTTCTTGATTCCAAACGTTTGGCAAATGACTCATTGGCAAAGTTTTTCAATAATTTTTCAAACTCGCTTAAGCATCAAGGATGAAATCTATGACAAGGCTGTCCGCCCCAATTAAAGCCTCTATGAAAAAAACTGCTACTGCACTGACTTTGGCTTGTAGCTTATTGTCAGTCATGAGCATTTCTCAAGCGCAGGCAGCCGATAATATTGATGTCAGCTTTCAAACAATATTACAGCAGGAACGTAACTGGGCAGGACTGCAAAGCAAAAGCCTAAAGGTGGGCGATATCACTTGGTCATATAGTGAAGGTGGCTCTAGCACAAAGCCAACTTTACTACTCATTCATGGCCTAGCGGGCAGTCGAGATAACTGGAACCGAGTTGCCCATTATCTCACGACAAATTATCACGTTATTATTCCTGACTTACCGGGCAGTGGCGAAACTATCGTTTCGCAAGACTTTGATTATTCAGTTCCAAACTTAGCTGAAAAATTACGTCGCTTTGTTGAAGCCGCGAATTTAAAAGGCCCAATTCATATTGCTGGGCACTCACTCGGCGGATCAATTGCCCTACTCTATGCTGGACAATATCCATTTGAAACCAAAAGTCTATTTTTAGTCGATAGCGGTGGTATTTTCCGTTCTGCCAACACAATTTATCTAAAAGATCCAACCTATCTAAAACAACTTTTAGTCTCTAAAAAAGGTGATTTTAATTATTTATTAAAACAAACCATGTTTAATCCTCCGTTTATTCCGAAAGAGTTCCTACAAGCTCAAGAAAAACTGATGATTAATCAAGCACCTCAAACCCAGAAACTGGTTGATCAATTGATCGCACTCAATAAAGTCTATACCCCAGATTCATTTGCCGTACTTACTAAAACGATTGACGCCCCTACACTCATTTTATGGGGTAAACAGGATAAAATTATTAATGTAGAAGTAGCAAACGAGCTAAAACGGCTTTTAAAAAATGCCCAGCCTCCAGTTATCTTAGAAAACGTAGGCCATATGCCAATTTTGGAAGCTGAACAGTTGGTTATCCAACAATACGTACCATTTTTACTGAAAGTAGAAACAAACCAGTCGTCAAAAACGACAACACCTTAAATAAAACTTCCAACTTGTGAGACCTTATGTCTACCCAACCCATGATTGAAAAACTTATTGAAGCTCATCTAGATTTTTTAGATGAGCAATTTGCTCAGACTCAGGTAATCCAACAAGAGTTTGAGCAGTTTTATCATTGGTTGGGGAGTCGACAATTACAACACCTTTGGACGTTTGAACAGGTTCAACAGCTCATTCAAAAGCAGATTTTAGACACACCCGCTTCGGATTTTCTTATTGAACAGATTGCTGAGCATATCCGCTTTGCATTGATTCATCCTGCAAATGACACCGCAACTGTTGAAGATGTTATTCCTGTTTTAACCATTGATCGAATTGCACAATACGTTGCCAGTAAAGAAGAGCACCGTAAAAAACTCATTAAAACAATTGTGAATAACCCTGCCTTTTCTGCACTGTTGACTCAATTGATTCAGCAAACAATGCATGATTATTTAGATGAATCTATGTCAAAACGCGTGCCCGGTGTAGGTCGTTTTATGAAGATGGGCAAATCTGTATTAGAAACAGTAACCGACTCTAATCTTGACGATACCATTAACCATTACTTGCAAAAGAATATTTTAAAACTCAGCCAGATGAGTGAGCGTGTTTTAAACCAACATTTTGACAATGATAAACTCTACCATTTTCAGGCAAATGTTTGGCATAAAGTTAAAACCTCGCCACTTTCTGTTTTAAAAAACTATATAGAAGTTCAAGATTTAACAAAAACCGTTGGCCTAGGACATGAAATCTGGGACCACATTCGTCAAACTGATTATCTAAAACAGCAAGTACATGATGGTATCTATACTTGGTATGTACGTAATCAGGAGCGTAGTTTTGATTTATTGCTCCGTGATCTTAATATAGACGAAAATTTAGTGAAGCATGAACTCACCGAATTGCTTGTACCCGTACTACAACAATTAGTCACAACAGGACATTTAAGACGTCGTGCCCGTGTATACTTAGAGAAGTTTTATTATTCAGAAAAAGCATTAGAGATTTTAAATAATAAAGGCGCTTAAAGCGCCTTTGTTATTTTATTGATTAGAAAGAATATTTTAAAGATGCGTAATAAGCTCGACCTGGCTCATTATAAGTTTGGCTAATAGAATTACTGTCTCTTAAAATTTGTTTATCAAACAGATTACTCACACCAACACGCGTACTAATTTGGTCTGAAAACTTATAACCAACATTAATACCAGCGGTACTATAGCTTTTTACCGTACTTGGCTTAAGCGCAGAATTCGCACCTCCTGAACCTATACCGGATTCAAGTCTATTCTCTGCAAATTGACGTGATTTTTGACGACCATATTGAGTAAATACAAAATTTACATCCAATTGATCAGTAATGTCATAATCAAAAATTGAGTTAATTGTATAGATTGGAACTAAAGATAATGGATTCCCAGTTTGCTTGTCTTTCGAGTCCATCATGTAGGTAAAGTTATTAGTCCAGCGGATATCACCGAAGTCTAACCCCAAACTTCCTTCAAAACCTTGAATTAAGGCTTTAGGCGTATTTTCCCAACGCAAAATATTCCACTTCGTATTGGTCACAGCTCCTGTATTTGCATTTGTACTTGAGCCATCAACTGTTCCGACAACATGAGTACCCGCAACAATCTTATCTTTATAATCATTACGGAACCAAGTTAAGCTCGCATTCACGATATCTTTTTGGAACTGAATACCGAGCTCTTTATTTACCGATGTTTCAGGTTTTAAATCACCATTACCTTGTAATAAACAACGCGACTCAATATTAGCAGGGCAGCCATTGCCATTTGTACTTAATAAATACCCTTCGGCATTTTGATACATATTTGGTGCTTTATAAGCTTTTGCTACCCCACCTTTTAAAGTGAAATAATCATTGAGTTTTTGAGTAATATTTAAGCTTGGGCTCCAATTAGAACCAGATTTACTATGGTCATCAAAACGTAAACCTAATACAACATCTGTGCTGTCTGTAACTTTCAGGTTATCTTCAATATATGCAGAAGCAATACGTGACTCCATTTTACTACGATCACCTTTCGCTAATTGATCGCCATAACCTGAACCACTGCTGTCTTTACCTTGAGTTGTCGAGACATTATCTTTAAATCTGTCTTCAACCCATTCGGTACCTACAGTTAATACTTGGGGTAAATAGTATTCAAAAGGAATATTAGCCTCGCCGTTAAAGCGAAGAGTTTCTAAACGCGAAGTGGCTTTATCATCAAGATTATTAATTTTTCCTTCTACACTTCCCGCCAAGCCTTCAGGTAGACGTTTGTTATGGGTCTTATCATATTGAGCAACTAACTTACTCTTACCCCAAGACCAATCACCTTCGTGCGTTAATGCATAGCTATCACGATACATGGTATTGGTTTCTTTACCAATGAGCTGCGAAAGAATCGCATCCGCTTCAGCATTTGCATTTAACTGAGAGTCACCAGAATAAATATTACCTTGTTTGCTAGAAGAAATATCAAGCAAGACAGTTTGCTGGTCTGTTGCCTGCCAAGCTAAACGTCCTGAAATATCTTTATTTTTAACACCTTCACGGCCAGCTGCGGTACTACCAATTGATTTATTAATATCAACATCGTCAGCTTCTGTTTTATTATAATTACCATATAAACGATAAGATAAAACATCCTTAATTAGTGGCCCACTTACGTTAAAACCAACACGATTTGATGAACCTTCTTTGGAGTCTTCAGGCTGTGAAGTATAGAACTCTACTGAACCATGAGTTTCATTCGTTACTTTTTTAGTAATGATGTTAACTACACCACCCGCAGCACCAGAGCCATAACGAGCTGCTGCTGGTCCGCGTAAAACTTCGATCGACTCGATGGCTTCTGCTGGTACCCAGTTTGAGTCGCCTCGTGTATCACGCTCTCCTTTCCAGCCATAACGGACTGAATTACGAGAGTTAATTGGTTTACCGTCCACTAAAATAAGCGTGTTTTCAGGGCCCATTCCGCGAATATCAATTTGTCTATTATTACCACGCTGCCCAGTAGCACTATTACCTGTCAGGTTGACACCTGGCATACGACGTACATAGTCAGAAATATCATTACGAACTGGTAGTTTTTCTAAATCTTCTTTGGTAATAACCGATACACCGAGCGATTGCTTCACTTGCTCTTCAGCTGTTACGAAAATTGTTTCCAATTTCACAGGTTCAGCAGGCTTTTCTAATGTTTGTTCAGCTTGTTCTTGCTCATTTTGTGCAGCAAAAGCCATAGACATCATACTTGCCAGTACTGAAACAGAAAGCACTGACTGGATAATACGCTTCGACATAAGTATTCCCAATATATTGATTTATTAAACATCTCTCATTTTCAGTTTCGCATTGTAACAAACATAAATAAAATTACAAATGATATTGATAATAATTATCATTATTTGCATTGAATAATAAAAAAACCTCATTCCGAGGCTTTTTTATTTCACTTTTCAAATAATTTAATTATTTGAAATAAGCACCTTCTGCTTGTGTATGGTCTGTTTGGTCAACCACACGTTGTAGTTCAGGAATGTGTTCTTTCAAGGTTGTTTCAACACCTTGTTTTAAAGTCACATCAATTGCTGAGCAACCTTGGCAACCGCCACCAAATTTCAATACAGCAGTAAGACCATGTTCAGGGTCATCTTGCACTTCAACTAAGCTACAGTTACCGCCGTGTCCTGCAAGGCCCGGGTTAATTTCTGCTTGAAGTACATAGGTAATACGCTCTTCAATTGATGCATCTGGCCCTACGCGCGGCACTTTAGAGTTTGGTGCACGGAAAGTTAACTGACCACCAAAACGATCTTTGTTGTAGTCAATAACAGCGTCTAAAAGATAAGGGATAGACGGCGCATCAATATATGCAGGGAAATCAGGATAGTCCTGTTTATAATCCGTTGGCACCACTTCTTCTGGTGCACTATATGCCATACAGCACTCTGCACGTGGTGTACCCGGATGTTCAACAAAAATTCGAACGCCAATTCCCGGAGTATTTTGCTTCGCCAATAATTCGTGCAAATACTCTTGTGCAGATGGTGTAATCAAAAGGTTCGGAATTTCTTCTGCAACAGCAGTGTTGGTGTTCTCAGTCGACATAACAATATTCCTCAAGCTGATGCCTTTATATTAACCGAAGATGAGGTGGATTTAAAAAAAATCAACTAAATTTGTCGGATTTATACACAACAGGGTTTCAAGTTGTGTTTTTAATGGCATTATTGCCATCAGTATTGATCATTTTTAAATATTTCTTATGTTGCATTTGCCGTTTAATCACACCATTACTCTTATTATTATTACGGTCATTGTGTCTTTACTTGCTTTTAGCAATCAAAATGTCATGAACCGTTTGATCTTCTGGCCGCCTGCAATGCAACGTGGACAATTTGATCGATTCATTACTCATGGTTTTATCCATGCAGATGGTACACATTTGCTCTTTAATATGATTACCCTGTTTTTCTTTGGCAGCATCATCGAAAGTTTTTATCGCCAATATTTTTATGACATGGGTTTTGTGTTGTTTTACTTAGGGGGCTTAATCTTCGCGATCTTGCCAAGCTACCTACAACATAAAAATGATGCAAACTGGGCAAGTCTAGGTGCTTCAGGAGCCGTATCTGCGGTTCTATTTGCCTATATTTTATTTCAACCGTGGAAGCTGATTTTTGTATTCTTCATCCCTGTGCCAGCTATTATTTTTGCAGTTCTCTATGTTGCTTATAGCATTTGGGCAGGTAAACGTGGCAATACGCATATTAATCATAGTGCCCATTTATGGGGTGCGGCTTACGGCGTAATTGTAACGATTTTGATTGAGCCAAGAGTGATTCCTCATTTCTTAGATCAACTTACTCGCCTACCTTTTTAAATCCATATTTTTGAGAAAAGCCCAATATGGGCTTTTCTTTTTTTCTCATTTATTTATCAAGATAAATTCTCAGATATTTTTCTGATTTTCTTTGATCAATTCCTTGTTTTGATTGCAAAAACCATCTGATTAAACTCAAGCACAATTCTTTTAATAATTCAGATGATACAATGAAGTACAAAGCTCTTTTATCTAGTCTTTCTATTGCTTTATTTAGCTTATCTTTAGCTGGATGTAACGATAATGATTCACAAGAAACTGCGGTAAGTACACCAAAGCAGCCGAATATTTTATTCATTATGGCCGATGACTTAGGCTATTCAGATTTAGGAGCTTTTGGTGGTGAAATTCATACCCCAAACATTGATAGTTTAGCGCAAGAAGGTCGAATTTTAACTGACTATCACACTGCACCTACATGCTCGCCTACTCGTTCACAACTCATTTCTGGTACTGATCATCACTTGGCAGGCATAGGTGCTATGGCAGAGCTTACCCCTGAACATTTAAAAGGACAGCCTGGCTACGAAGGCTATTTAAATGAACGCTCACTATCGATTGCTCAGGTGCTCAAAGATAATGGTTATCGAACTTATATTAGCGGTAAATGGCATTTGGGATTAACACCTGAAACCAATGCACATGCCAAAGGTTTTGATCATTCATTTACCTTATTACAAGGTCTAGACCATCACTTTAAACAAGCCCCAAGTGCCTTTAAACGGAACTCGACGTATACCGAAGATGGACAAATTATTCCTGTTTCAGCATTGCCTGATGACTTTTTCTCGACCAATTATTTTACCGACAAATTACTTAGCTATTTAGAGTCAGGTAAAAATAGTGGCAAACCATTTTTTGCCTATGCAGCCTATACAGCACCCCACTGGCCAATACAGGCACCAGCAGAATACCGTGAAAAATATCGTGGCGTTTATGACGTTGGTTACGATGCTATCCGTAACGCCCGTATTGCACGCCAAAAGCAACTTGGAATTATTCCAGTAAACTTTGAGGCTGCAGAACCAATTGCAACTCAAAATGCACCACAAAAATATGGCAAGTGGAATGAGTTAACAGCTGAACAAAAAGCGCTTGAAGCACGCAAAATGGAAATCTACGCAGGCATGGTAGAAAATCTCGATGCCAATGTAGGCCGAATTATTCAATATCTCAAACAAAATAATCTTTATGACAACACTTTAATTTTCTTTGTTTCTGATAATGGCGCAGAAGGTTTTGTTCGCGGAAGCTATGGCAGTGAATCAGGCTTTGATAATTCTGTATTAAATGTAGGTACCCCTACTTCTTATCATTACATTGGTCCACGTTGGGCCGAGGTCAGTGCAGCACCTTTCCACTTATGGAAAGATACAGCTGGTGAAGGTGCAACTACCGCTCCTGCTATTGTGAAATTACCAAATCAAAAGAAAGCTGAAGAAACCAATCATAGCTTTGCATCGGTACTCGACGTTTTTCCAACGTTATTAGATTATGCTCATATTCCAGTACCTCAAGGGCAATATAAAGGCCGAACCATTAATACGCCAAGCGGTTATTCTTGGAAGTCTGTACTTGAAAATAAATCACAAACGATACGCCCTGCCAATTTCAGTTTTGCCGATGAATTGCATGGTAGTAAATATGCAAAACAGGGTGAATGGAAAATCGCACTTCAAGGTCGCCCTGAATTAGGAACAGGTTCTTGGGAGCTCTATAACATTGCCACTGATCGTGGAGAAAATCACAATGTCGCGCAGCTTTACCCTGCAAAAGTTCAAGAGCTATTAGCGGTTTATCAAAAATACACTGAACAAAATGGCGTACAGGAATATAACGCCAAATGAAATTGAAACTGGTTTTAAGTACTACAATCAGCCTGTTGTTCATCACAGGCTGTAGCAAGTCTGAACATAACGCTGACACTAAAACGGTTTTACCAAAGCATGCCATTCAATCGGCTGCTTTGGGTTCCATTGAACAGTGTAAGAGCTATACCGGACTTCCTACAGGCTGGCTTAAAAATACAACCGCAGGCATGGTATTCATTCCAGATGGGCATTTTAATTTTGGTTCTGAAAAAGCTTATCCAGATGAACTTAACTTTGGAAAAAAACAACGGGAAGTTAAAGGTTTCTGGATTGATCAAACTGAAGTCACTGTTGCTCAGTTCGCGAGTTTTGTGAAGGCAACTGGTTATATCTCCGATGCTGAAAAACAAAAACAAGCTGCTGTTTTTTCTCCAGACCCCCATCACCCTCAGCAATGGTGGCAACTTAAGACAGGATATACATGGAAAACACCAAACGGCAAAAATGGTGCACTTCCTAACCCTCATGAACCTGTACGCTACGTAACTAAAAATGATGCTGAACATTATGCAGTTTGGCTAGGACGTGATTTACCCACAGAACTTGAATGGGAATATGCCGCTAAAGCAAACTCGCCAACTGATACTCCTTTACATCAAGCACCTACCGATGAGCACCAGCATCCACAAGCGAATTACTGGCAAGGTGCATTTCCCTTTGAAAATCTGAACCAAGATCATTTTACTGGTATTGCTCCTGTCGGATGTTTTAAACCTAACGGTTTTAAACTATTCGATATGATTGGAAATGTTTGGGAATGGACATCTTCTCCTTATCAAGGTGCGCATGACCAGCACATGGGTAATTATTCTGCTTTAAGACAACAAGAAATGAGCAGTACTCAATATGTGATTAAAGGTGGATCGTTTTTATGTGCTGAGAATTACTGCTCACGTTATCGTAATAGTAGCCGCTATCCCCAAGATTTTGATTTAGCCGCTACCCATGTGGGTTTTAGAACGATTTTACGCTCTCCTTAATTTCTTCTTAATTTAGCTGCTAAAAGATATTTTTTAACCAAAAACCGATCGAAATATAATCAAAACATTTCTATAGTAAAAGGGAGAATGATAAAAAAGCGAGAACAACATGAAAACTTTACTTCTTTGTGCCGCAGCAATTTTCACAATGTCATTATCAGCCTGTGCAGTACATACACCTGAGGGTAGTATTGTGATTGATCCTGACTCTCCGTATTACGGACACCCAGGAGGTTTTTGCCCACCTGGACAGGCGAAAAAAGGACGTTGTTAGAAGTACTCTTTTAAAGTCATTAGATAGAGACTTCTATTAAATGATGAACTGAATACCGAAATGGAGGGTTCCAGCCCAAAATTAGATGGGATGAAACTAGAAAATTATGGTGTAAAAAATCACCATATCCCCAAGATTTTTAAAAGACAATCTTACGTTGTCTTCTATCTAGTTTCACCCCAATTCTTTCTTATTTCGTTTGACTTTTCTGATCATTTAATAAAAAAAGTCTAGTTTTTACTCATCGTTGTATCTTTTTATTGATACATTTTGATCATTTTACCTTCAGGTCAAACCTGATGAATTCGCTCTATACAAAATAACTATTTATGTAACGTAAGTCTATAAAAATGTTCTAAAAATGTGAAAAAAAATAAAGGTAAAATGCGATGTAATTATCATAAAAAATGACTCATCTTGTATTCATCACAAAAATATTGAATTTTATTTTGGCAGTTATTGCCACACGTTTCTTTTCGTTGGCATAGATAATGTATACACCTGTATATTAACCTTATCGTACAAGCGAGATATTTTATGTCCAGCCAGAGTTCAGCCGAAGGTCTACAATTTCCGATTCACGCCTCGATCAAAAAGCAAAGCACGTCTCTTACAGGCCAAGAGATTTTGTCAGAAGCTTTATCTATTGTAGATAATAAAACTGCTCAACAGATTTTGGCTGAAAAAAATTGGCGAAAAAATTATCCTATTTACTTTAAGGCACTTGTTAAGCACGGAATTACTAACAGCAATAATCCAATTACCATTGCAAAACAGGGGTTGCATAAGGCTCATCATCTTTTTGATTATTACCGCGATGGTAAACACTATCTTTTAAAAGATGCTCTACACATCCCCACTTCTACTCCTTTAAATACAGTAAGATTTAAAGGCGAAAGTGAAGCTGCACCAGAATGGTATGTTCCATATAAAGGTCAAAAACTGAGCGGAAAAAGCTTACTTGACCAAATTCAAAAATGGGAAAATACAGGTATTATTGAACCAAGCCATGCTAAGGCTTTACGTGAAGCTGCTGCTCATCCTGAATGGTTTGATTTATCTGACCGTACGATGGTGTTATTTGGTGCAGCCTCAGAAGCAGGACCATTACCTTGGCTAGCAAAATGGAAAGCGAATATTGTTGCAATAGATTTACCAAACCCACGAGTTTGGGGGAAAATTCTAAATACAATCCAGCAAGGAAACGCAACGCTTATTGCACCAAGTATTGAAAAAGTTGACTCGTCGGCAAAAGCTTCAGCATTGAGAGATAAATTGGGTGCCAATTTATTAACCCAAATACCAGAAATTGCCCAGTGGTTAGTTCAATTTCCTCAAAAATTAGACTTGGCTGCTATTGCTTATTTAGACGGAGAAAAACATGTCCGTGTTTCTATGGCAATGGACAGTATTATGCAATATGTGAGTGAACATAAACCTGATACCAGCTTAATGTTTATGTGTACGCCAACCGATGTTTATGCAGTACCTAAAGAAGTTGCAGAAGCTGCTCAAGAGAAATTTAAATCCCGTTCACAACTACAAAAAATGGCTGTGAAAGGTGTTTCTACACTCTCACTCAAACGTTTTTTCCAAGCACCTTATCAAGATTTGATTACTAGCGAAAATGGCAAAACTTATGGTATTGCAGACTGTTTGGTAGTTGAACAAGGACCAAACTATGCTTTGGCAAAACGTATTCAACAATGGCGTGCGACACTTGCCCGTCATCAAGGTCAACGTGTAAGTATTAATATTGCACCATCTACCACAACTCATTCGGTCACAAAGAATCCGCTCCTTAAAGCTGCTTTTAATGGCGCAGAACTTTTTGATGTAGAAGCATTTAGTCCAGAAACCACGAATGCGATTATGGCGGCGCTATGGATTCATGACTTAAGAAATGATTCTTCTGTTGCAAACCCTGAAACCGTACTCGACCACCCTCTAGAGTTGATGATGGAGGGGGCTAACCATGGCGGTTTATGGCGTGTGGCTTATTTGGCACGTACAGCTCTTCCTTTTGCAGCCATCTATGGCTTTGCAGCCGAGAAACTTCCATTTAGGAAATTTTCTAAAAAATAATGAAGTTGAAAGCCCAATTTTAGAATTGGGCTTTTTTGTGCAATTAATTGCTTTGGCTATGCGTTAAATACTTCTGCATTTCATCAGGTGGAACCATTCCTCCTCCTGTCGCCCATACCACATGTGTCGCATGTTGTAACTTTTCAGCTGACAATTGATGCAAAGCCAAATAATCAGGAGTAGTTTGCACATAATATGGCCCCATCATGCCTGCCGCTGCCGAGGGCTCAACTTGAATATTTTCAGTTTGATTTAAAAGCGCAATGAGTTCATATAAACATTCATCATGAATGGTGTAGTAACCGTCAATTAACTGCTGCATAGCACGTCCGACAAAACCAGAAGCACGGCCAACAGCTAATCCATCTGCCGCAGTGATGTTATCTAAACCAATGTCATTTACTGAAATCTGATCATGCAGGCCTGTATAAACGCCAAGTAACATACACGGAGAATGGGTAGGTTCTGCAAATATACAATGTACATGCTCACCAAAAGCAAGTTTTAACCCAAAGCTCACCCCACCAGGTCCGCCCCCTACTCCGCATGGCAAATATACAAATAAAGGATGATCTGCATCGACTTTAATTTGCTTTTGTTCAAACTGTTGTTTTAAACGCAAACCTGCAACTGCATAACCTAAAAATAAAGTAGTCGAATTCTCATCATCAATAAAAAAACAAAATGGGTCCTGTTCGGCTGCCTGACGTCCTTCTTCTACAGCAACTCCGTAATCACTGGCATATTCCACCACATTTACACCAAGTGAACGTAGCTTATCTTTCTTCCATTGCCTTGCATCGGCAGACATGTGTACCGACACTCTAAACCCAAGCTTCGCGCTCATAATACCGATTGATAAACCAAGGTTACCGGTAGAACCTACTGCAATTTGATATTTGGAAAAAAATGTTCGAAATGAGTCTTGGTCTAATTTACTGTAATCATCTTCTAGCTTGAGAAGCCCTGCCTCAATGGCTAATTTTTCAGCATGGGCCAATACTTCATAAATACCGCCACGTGCCTTGATTGAACCCGAAATAGGTAAATGACTATCTTTTTTCAGCCAAAGTTTCCCTGTAAGTGTCTTATGTTTTTGTAGCGATAGAGCTTGTTGCATGTCGGCAATTTCTACTAGCGCTGATTCAATTTTTCCATGCTGGGCTTGAGTTTCCGGGAAGACTTTTGCCAAATAAGGTGCGAAACGCGCTAGCCTTGCTTCTGCTTCTTTTACATCCTGTCCTGTAAGACCCACTTTCATTAGTGCTTCGTTTAAAGGATAACGGTGAGGATTAAACCAAAATGTTTCTTGATAGTCTTGTAATGTTTGAATGAGTGGAAATTGTTGTTTTAATTGGTCGAGTTGAACCGTTTTCATCTTATATCCTTTCATAAAAATTTTAAGCTAAACCGTTTACTACAGGTGTTCTAGATAGCCATTAACTTATTAGAGAATTTACCCTAAAAAAATATTTTTTTTGAAATATAGAAATAAAAAAAGCCACTCATACTAGTGGCTTTTTTTTTATTCAAACAGACAGCTTATACAAACTGTAAGAACAACCAGTATAGACCACCAGACAAACAGATGGTTGCAGGAAGTGTAAATACCCATGCAGAGAGAATTGTTTTTACAGTATTGAAATTCAGGCCTGATTTATTGGCAACCATAGTACCTGCAACAGCACTGTTTAAAACGTGTGTTGTTGAAACCGGCATACCTAAACCATCTGCTGCAGCAATTGTACTCATTGCAACAAGTTCAGCAGACATCCCTTGACCATAAGTCATGTGATGCTTACCAATACGCTCACCGACAGTTACCACAATACGTTTCCAGCCAACCATAGTACCAAGTCCAAGCGCTAATGCGACTGCCACTTTCACCCAGTTTGGAATGTATTGTAAGAATGAATCCAAGCTACTACGATAATCTTTCACAAGCTTTTTCTGTGAGTCATCCATTTTTGGTAAAGCATCTGCCTTATCCAAACGCTTAAACGTCGTTGTGCTCAAATACATGTCATTACGGATTTCGCTAATTGCAGCTTCTGGAATATCTTTTAAGTTGCTATAGCTAGAAACACGCTCACCCAAATGGTCAGTCATGCTTGCCAATGCAGGCACAACTTCAGGTGTTTGTTGCTTGGTTTGAATGTATTTAGTTAAAACCGCACGCGCTTTTTCGTCAGTCAATTCTGGTTGATTTTGGTTTAACAAAACCGCAGTTTGAGAAGAAAGCTGGTGGAATGATTGAACCTGCTGTGTATCGAGGTTTTTATTTAATGAATAAGCTAATGGCACTAAACCAACCAAAATAAGCATGATAAGACCCATACCTTTTTGGCCATCATTAGAACCATGTGCAAAACTCACACCTGTACAGGTAAAGATAAGAATTGCACGAATGATTGCTGGTGGTGGCTTATTCCCTTCAGGTGGCTGGAATAATTCTAATTGGCGTTTGAAAATAGTTTTAACCAACAAGAATACAATTGCCGCAAAAGCAAAACCAATTAAAGGAGAAAATAATAATGCCTTACCTACTTTAATCACCTGATCCATATCAACACCACTGGTCGTTACGCCAGTCGATGCACTCAACAGATGATTCATAATACCCACACCTAAGATTGAACCAATCAAGGTATGAGAGCTAGAAGCAGGAATTCCCAAGAACCAAGTGCCAAGATTCCAAAGAATTGCAGCGATCAACAATGCAAAAACCATTGCAAAGCCAGCACCACTGCCCATGTTCATAATAAGTTCAACTGGAAGCAATGCAATAATGCCATACGCAACAGCACCACTTGCGACCATTACCCCAAGGAAATTACAAAAACCTGCCCACATGACTGCAACCGGTGCAGGCAAAGCATTTGTATAAATAACCGTTGCAACTGCATTAGCAGTGTCGTGGAAACCGTTAACAAATTCAAAGCCTAGTGCAATCAAGAGTGCAGTAGATAAAAGAATAACTGAATAAAGGCTTAAAGGTGGAACATGCGCTAAATCAGCACTGACCTGAAACCCAATATAAATAAGTGTTGCAATAATAATCGTCAGAAACACCGGCATAAAAAACTTAGGTGTCGGGACATGTACATTCGTCGATTTTGCTTGCAGGTTTGCCGCAAGTTTTGAATCCGAAACAGGGGGTAGATTAGAATTCATGCAGACGGTAAGAGGATAATAAAATCCTCTGTATTCTTAAATTAAATTATGACAATTATATGACAAAGAGGCGCCTGATGAAGTCAATTTTTTATATTTTGACCTCATTTGATGCACCTTTCCCCGACTGTTTTTATTTTTTTCTTAAAATACAATAATTTAAACCATTAATTATGAGCTCCTTTTGTGCTTATTTTTACAGCAAAAAAATAAATAAAATTACCGATATGTCTATTTTTCATACAAAGCAACTGTAATATTTCGGCATATTGAGCATGAAATATTTCAATATCATGATCATTTGATGAATATTTCATGAAAATTCCTTTGTTTTTGACATAAAGCGATCTCTTTTTTTAACTTTTTAGTCAGCTACACCTGACCTTCGTAGATCATCATTTGTGCTGCTATTCTGTTACAATAGCGCCGCATTTTTAAATTCATATAAAGATCGGGGTTTTCTATGTCTACGCTTGCCACCCTAAAAGCGCTTCTTGCTAAACGCATTCTGATTATTGATGGTGCAATGGGAACCATGATCCAGCGCCATAAATTGGAAGAAGCTGACTACCGTGGTGAGCGTTTTGCTGATTGGGCACATGACTTAAAAGGTAACAATGACCTTTTGGTTTTAACACAGCCTCAAATCATTCAAGGTATTCATGAAGCCTACCTCGATGCTGGTGCAGATATTATTGAAACCAACAGCTTTAACGGCACACGTGTTTCAATGTCTGACTATCACATGGAAGATCTTGTTCCAGAGATTAACCGTGAAGCAGCACGTTTAGCCAAAGCAGCTTGCGAAAAATATTCGACTCCAGACAAACCGCGTTTTGTGGCAGGTGTACTGGGGCCAACATCTCGTACATGTTCAATCTCTCCAGATGTGAATAACCCTGCTTTTCGTAACATTAGCTTTGATGAACTAAAAGAAAATTATATTGAAGCGACTCATGCACTAATTGAAGGTGGTGCAGACATTATCCTGATCGAAACTGTATTTGATACTTTAAACTGTAAAGCAGCGATTTTTGCAGTCAAAGAAGTCTTTAAACAAATTGGTCGCGAATTACCAATTATGATTTCAGGGACCATTACCGATGCATCAGGCCGTACTTTAACAGGTCAGACAGCGGAAGCTTTCTGGAACTCGGTTCGTCATGGCGATTTGCTTTCAATCGGTTTTAACTGTGCCCTTGGCGCAGATGCCATGCGCCCTCACGTAAAAACTATTTCCGATGTCGCAGATACCTTTGTTTCAGCGCACCCAAATGCAGGCTTACCAAACGCATTTGGTGAATATGATGAAACTCCAGAGCAAACTGCAGCTTTCTTAAAAGAGTTTGCTGAAAGCGGTTTGATTAACATTACTGGTGGTTGCTGTGGTACGACACCAGACCATATTCGAGCTATTGCCAATGCGGTAAAAGACATTGCGCCTCGCCAAGTGCCTGAAACGGTACCTGCTTGCCGCTTAAGTGGTTTAGAACCATTTAATATTTATGATGATTCATTGTTTGTAAATGTTGGTGAACGTACTAACGTTACCGGTTCTAAAAAATTCTTACGTCTCATTCGTGAAGAGAACTTTGCCGAAGCTTTAGAAGTTGCACAGCAACAGGTTGAAGCTGGCGCACAGATTATTGACATTAACATGGATGAAGGGATGCTCGATTCGCAAAATGCGATGGTGCATTTCTTAAACCTTGTAGCATCCGAACCTGACATTTCACGTGTGCCGATCATGATTGACTCATCGAAATGGGAAATCATTGAAGCTGGCTTAAAATGCGTACAAGGTAAACCAGTTGTTAACTCAATTTCCTTAAAAGAAGGTTATGACGAGTTCGTCGAAAAAGCCCGCCTCTGCCGTCAATATGGTGCCGCAATTATTGTGATGGCCTTTGACGAAGTGGGTCAGGCCGACACTGCTGAACGTAAACGTGAAATCTGTAAGCGCTCTTACGACATTTTAGTAAACGAAGTAGGCTTCCCTGCTGAAGATATTATTTTTGACCCGAACGTATTTGCAGTTGCGACTGGTATTGAAGAACATAACAACTACGCAGTCGATTTTATTGAAGCAACGGGCTGGATTAAACAGAACTTACCGCATGCCATGATTTCTGGCGGTGTGTCTAACGTTTCGTTCTCATTCCGTGGTAATGAGCCAGTTCGTGAAGCCATTCACTCTGTATTCTTGTACCATGCCATCAAACAAGGCATGACCATGGGTATTGTGAACGCAGGTCAAATGGCTATTTATGATGATATTCCTACCGAGCTAAAAGAAGCGGTTGAAGATGTCATTTTAAATCAGAATCAAGGTGAGTCTGGTCAGGCTGCAACTGAAAAATTACTTGAAGTTGCAGAAAAATACCGTGGACAAGGTGGTGCAACAAAAGAAGCCGAGAACCTTGAATGGCGCAATGAATCAGTTGAAAAACGTCTTGAATATGCCTTGGTTAAAGGTATTACTACTTATATTGACCAAGACACCGAAGAGGCTCGCTTAAAATCAAAACGTCCTTTAGATGTAATTGAAGGGCCACTGATGGACGGTATGAACGTCGTCGGTGACTTGTTCGGTTCAGGCAAAATGTTCTTGCCACAAGTTGTAAAATCTGCCCGAGTCATGAAACAAGCAGTGGCATGGCTCAACCCGTACATCGAAGCTGAAAAGACCGAAGGACAGTCTAAAGGTAAAGTCCTGATGGCAACGGTTAAAGGTGACGTACACGATATTGGTAAAAATATTGTAGGCGTAGTACTTGGCTGTAATGGCTATGACATTGTTGATCTTGGCGTGATGGTCCCTTGCGAGAAAATCTTGCAAACTGCGATTGATGAAAAATGTGACATCATCGGATTGTCTGGTCTGATCACCCCATCTTTAGATGAGATGGTATTTGTTGCTAAAGAAATGCAGCGTAAAGGCTTTAACATTCCTTTATTAATTGGTGGCGCAACCACTTCTAAAGCCCACACAGCAGTAAAAATTGACCCTCAGTATCAAAACGATGCGGTAATTTATGTTGCCGATGCTTCACGTGCTGTTGGTGTAGCGACAACCTTGCTTTCGAAAGAAATGCGTGGTGCATTTATTGAAGAGCATCGTGCTGAATATGCCAAAATTCGTGAGCGTTTAGCCAACAAACAACCAAAAGCGGCCAAACTGACTTATAAAGAGTCGGTTGAAAATGGTTTTAAAATTGATGAAAGCTATGTGCCACCAAAACCAAATCTTTTGGGAACACAAGTTTTAAAGAATTATCCGCTTGCTACACTCGTGGATTATTTTGACTGGACGCCATTCTTTATTTCTTGGAGTTTAACTGGCAAATTCCCGAAAATTTTAGAGGATGAAGTGGTCGGCGAAGCAGCAACTGACTTGTACAACCAAGCACAAGCAATGTTGAAAGATATTATCGACAACAACCGTTTTGATGCTCGTGCTGTTTTTGGTATGTTCCCTGCTCAGCGTACAGATGCAGATACCGTCAGCGTATTTGATGAAGCTGGTCAAAATGTTACGCATACTTTTGAGCACTTACGTCAGCAATCTGACAAAGTGACAGGTAAACCGAACTTGTCTTTAGCAGATTACATTCGTGCTGACCGCGAGCAGCAAGACTACTTGGGCGGATTCACTGTATCGATTTTTGGTGCAGAAGAACTGGCCAATGAATACAAAGCCAAAGGTGATGACTACTCTGCAATTTTAGTGCAGTCATTAGCTGACCGTTTTGCTGAAGCCTTTGCAGAACATTTACATGAACGTATTCGTAAAGAGTTCTGGGGCTATAAAGCGGATGAGCAGCTCAGCAATGAAGAACTGATTAAAGAGAAATACGTCGGTATTCGCCCTGCACCAGGTTATCCTGCTTGCCCTGAGCACTCTGAAAAAGCAGTGTTGTTTGACTGGTTAGGTTCTACCGACAAAATCGGTACTAAACTGACTGAACACTTTGCAATGATGCCACCATCTTCGGTGAGTGGTTTCTATTATTCTCATCCACAAAGTGAATACTTTAACGTGGGTAAAATCTCACAAGACCAACTTGAAGATTATGCAAAACGTAAAGGTTGGACACTTGATGAGGCGAAGCGTTGGTTAGGGCCGAATTTAGATGATTCGATTGTTTAAGTTATTAAAGGAACATCCCCTCAATTGAGGGGATTTTTTTATTTTTGTTCAAATACTCCTGTAATATGAGTCATACCATTAAGTGTATTTACTCCTGCTTTTACATTATGAAAATAAAAGGTTTGTCTATTACTATCTGAAGTTATGCCAGAACAAGGGATTTCTCGATTTCCGCACATGAACTCTTGTTCACCAACTATTGTTTTAACGCTTAAATGTCCTGCAAGCTCTTGAATGATAGATATATCAATTAATTCATTACTATTTTCAAAACCTAGATTATAAATTTTTTGATCATTTTTAACTGTAGCTATATAACGATTGTGAATAGGCAACATTACTATTTTTTGATCCCCAAATTGTAAGTCACTATAAGTTTTAGGCATGTTCATATTTACACTAACATTTAGTTTCCTATTATTAGTATGATCAATCAATTCTATATTTTCGAGATTAAACTCTATATTTTTTTGATCTTCCTTCCAAAACTGATCGCTCAATTTCTCTATATTTTCAAAATCCCCACCTTTATATACCAAATTAATTAATGCATTACTTTTCACCTTATTTTCATAAAATATTATACTTAAATATGAAATATCTTCATTTTTCTTCAAAGTAATTTTTTTTGTAGTGTATATTAATTCATTATTATAATATTGCTTTGACTCTTCAAAATCTATAATTTTAAAAATACTTCCATCAATAGCAATATCATTAACTTTGATAGCTGAAAACCTATCTTTTTGAAACAATGGCCAATTTGAAGGAACCGTAAAATTTATATTTCCAGACACAACTACGGGAACTCTATTTCCTATCTCCTCTCCATTTATAGAAGTTACTGAGAACTCATTTTTGGACTGATTCAAATCAAAACTCAATTTAAATTTATCCCCGAAATTTTCTATCTTATATGTCGTACCATCTGAACAAGTTAAGAGTGGTAAACATATAAGTGCCTTATTTAAAGTATCCTTCCATACCAGATAATCTAAACTCGCTATATTTGAATAAGGTTTTAATGAAATAGAGCCCAAGAGCTTTTTTTCCTGTCCCGTTAAATTAATCAAGACAGCTTCAGTAGGTTCATTACCATAAGCAATTAGGTCATAGTTGGTTATGGCTGGGTTTAATTCAACCTTTTCATTAACATTAACGCCTTGTATAAACAATGTATTATCTTTATTTGGTACTATACTTTGGTTATTTTCACCACATCCAGCCAATATTAAAAAACTTAATAGACTAAAGTGTATTTTTTTCATTTTTTCAAATCCTATTTATAATTTTTATTCATCTTATAACAGATAATTATTTAAACCAAACCTTCAAAATAGCCAACTTCCTGTTAATTGATGTTTACATTTCATTAGCATATTAAGATAAAAAATCCCCTAACCTTTAAGATTAAGGGATTTCAACGAATGTATTTCCATACTATCCACATTAAGCAAATACTACTTTTACTTCAAATGTGACTTAATCTTCTCTTTAACTGCTTCAGTTGAAATACCATATCGATCATGCAAAGTGGGTAATGCGCCTGCATCTAAAAATGCATCTGGCAAACCAATCATGTCAAAACGAGGATGTTGCCCATTTCTTAGAAGTAGTGAGCCGACAGCTTCACCTAACCCACCAATGACTGAATGATTTTCGGCAGTTAAAACAGGTCGGCCACCTTTTGCGACTTCATCCAGAATAGTTTGTTCATCTAAAGGCTTAATGGTAGGCACATGCAGCACTGAAACCTCAAGGCCCTCTTTTTCAAGTTCTTCAGCTGCCTCAAGCGCACGCATGGTCAATAAACCAGTAGAAATAATGAGTAAATCTTTACCCGGTTTAATCACCTGTGCCTTACCCAATTTAAATTGGTAATTATATTTATCGAGCACTAACGGAACCTGACCACGCAATAAACGCATATATACGGGGCCATTATGCGCGGCAATCTGAGGAATCGCCTGTTCGATTTCCAAGGCATCACATGGATCGATAACCATCAAGTTCGGCATAGCACGGAAAATTGCAATATCGTCAGTCGCCTGATGGCTTGGGCCATAGCCCGTGGTTAACCCCGGGAGTGCCGCCACAATTTTGACATTAAGGTTATCTTCTGCAATCGCCATACAAATAAAGTCATAGGCACGGCGTGATGCAAACACGGCATAAGTTGTTGCAAAAGGAACAAATCCTTCACGAGCAAGTCCTGCTGCTGCGCTCATCAAAAGTTGTTCTGCCATGCCCATTTGGAAAAACTTGTCTGGGTTTTCTTTGGCAAAGATATGTAGATCAGTATATTTTGATAAATCCGCTGACAAACCCACGATATCGTCACGCTCTTTTGCTAAGGCATTCAGTGCATGTCCAAATGGAGCTGGTTTGGTCGGTTGGCCCTCGGCAGCAATAGAAGCAATCATTGCCGAAGTGGTTAGTTTTTTCTTAGGGGGATTGGCTAACTGGCTCATGGTGTATTCCTTACTGTCCATAGTGGGTCAAAATATTTAAAGCGTCGTCCCATTCATGTTCATCAACACGAATGAAGTGTGTTTTTTCGCGGCTTTCCAAGAACGACACGCCTTTACCCATTTTGGTGTCACAAATAATGACGCGTGGGCATGTTCCCTTATAGTTTCGTGCTTGATCGAATGCCTCAAGCAAAGCTTCCATATCGTTGCCATCTACACGTTGGGTGTACCAACCAAAAGACTGCCAACGATCAACAATTGGCTCAAACGCTAAAATTTCGCTTGAGTGCCCATCTGCCTGCTGATTATTCACATCAATAATGGCAATCAAGTTATCTAGTTTCCAATGAGAAGCAGACATCACAGCCTCCCATGTTGAGCCTTCATTTAGCTCCCCATCGGACAGTAAGTTATAGACAAAAGCATCTGATTTTTTCTGTTTCAGTCCTAGACATGCGCCGACTGCAATTCCAAGACCATGACCCAATGAGCCACCTGTAATTTCCATACCCGGTGTATAGGAAGCCATGCCCGACATCGGTAAACGACTGTCATCTGCACCATAGGTTTCAAGCTCTTCAAGCGGGATAATTTTTGCTTCAATTAAGGCTGCATAGAGTGCAATTGCATAGTGCCCAATAGAAAGATAAAAACGGTCACGCCCTTCCCATTCGGGGTTTTCTGGCTGATATTTCATGGCATGGAAATAAGATACTGCCAGTAGATCTGCTGCACCCAAAGCTTGCCCAACATAGCCTTGGCCTTGTACTTGCCCCATACGTAAAGCATGCTGGCGAATGTGGTAGGCACGTTGTTGCAACTCGGCAATTTGGCCTGCTCTATCAACATTTAACATTGTCATTTACTATTCCTTATTAACGATTAACCAGTTTTGCCGGAACACGCAGAACCAGACTGGCACCGAAAATTAATACTGCTGTGATTAAGAACATGCCGATTGCATTTGAACCCGTGTTAGTAGTGACCCAACCGATTAAATAAGGTGAGCAAAATCCGGCAAGGTTGGCAAAGCTATTGACGGCTGCAATACCTGCCGCAGCGGAAACACCACCCAAAAAGTTGGTCGGTAACATCCAGAATAAAGAGGATGCTGTCAGCACACCTGAGGCTGCGATGCAAAGGCAAATTAAAGAGAACGTTAGATTTGAAGCGAATAAAGTCGCAAATGTGAGTGCTATAGCACCTGCACACATCGGAATAATTAAGTGCCAGCGGCGTTCTTGGAAATGGTCGCCGCTACGCCCCGCCAAAATCATGACCACAATGGCACACATATAAGGCAGGCTTGTGAGCAAACCAATATGCCAGTTATCACTAATGCCCGAGTTACGAATGAGAGTTGGCAACCAAAATGTAATTGCGTATTGGCCCATCACTACACAAAAGTAGATACCTGCCAGTAGCCATAAGCGTTTATCCGCGATGAACTCTTTGACGCTAGCATGGCCTTCTTTGTGCTGGTTATCCTGAGCAAGCTCTTGCTTCACCAAGTTTTTTTCGTCTTGGGTTAGCCAGTTGGCTTCTTGAACTGAATCTTTTAAAACAGCAAGTACAAGCAAGCCAACAAGCACTGTGGGAATGGCCTCAATTACAAACATCCACTGCCAGCCAAACCAGCCATGTACGCCGCTCATTCGGTCCATGATTAAGCCTGAAAGTGGGCCACCAATCATTCCCGAAATTGGAATTGCGATAAACCACAGTACGGTCATGCGTGCACGGCGGTAAGACGGGAACCAGTAAGTGAGGTAGAGCAACAAACCCGGAGCTAGTCCAGCTTCAGCGACACCCAGTAAAAAACGTAAGGTGTAAAATTGCCATTCAGTTTGAACAAAAGCAAAACAGCCTGACAAAATGCCCCATGTAATCATGATTCGGGCAATCCAACGCCGTGCACCTACTTTATGAAGCACAATGTTACTTGGTACTTCACAAAGAAAATAACCAATAAAGAAAATCCCTGCGCCTAGCCCATATACAGCTTCACTAAACTGTAAATCGCTCATCATTTGGAGTTTGGCAAAACCCACATTTACTCGATCTAAATAGGCACAAAAATAACAAAGCATTAAAAATGGCATGAGCCGAAATGCAATTTTTCGATACGCCGATTTACGAATCGTTGTATCTACTTCAGATGAAAATACTGTATCCATCATGCGAATCCCTTTACATTTGGCCACAGTATCCTCTTGTGACCATCATTCTATTTTTATTTAAATGGTGAGCGATTAATGAATAAGCATGCCACCATTTACATCGAGTGTTACACCAGTCAAATAAGCTGACAGGTCACTTGCCAAAAATAGTGCTGCATTTGCAACGTCTTGTGCTTTACCTAAACGGCCAAGCGGAATACCAGCCAGAATGTCGTGACGACGGTCATCATTCATTAAACCGCCAGTAATATCAGTCTGAATTAGACCGGGAGTAAGAGAATTTACACGAATCTGGTCACCACCAAACTCACGAGCCATCGCTTTTGCCAGACCTAACACGCCTGCTTTAGCAGCGCTATAGTGTGGCCCGCCAAAAATACCACCGCCGCGTTGTGCTGAAACTGAAGATAGGCACACAATGCTTCCACCACCGTTTGCTTTCATAGATGGAATAACCGCTTGCGACATAATCAGTGTTCCGCGTAGGCTGACATCTAAAATGCGGTCATAGTCATTGCGCTGAATATCGAGTGTTTTAACTGGCTGAGTAATGCCAGCATTGTTAATTAAAATATCAATCTTGCCGTAGTGCTGTAGTGCTTGTTCAACAGCTGCTTTGACCTGTTCTTCATTTGCAACGTTTGCAGCGAGACCTAAATGTCCTTCACCAAGTGCCTTTGCAGTGTTTTGGCTTTGAGCAAGATCTAAATCAACAATAATGACTTTGGCACCTTGTTGTACAAAGATTTCTGCGGTTGCTCGCCCAATTCCACGTTCTGATGCTGCACCCGTAATTAATGCCACTTTTCCTTGTAGTAACATGTTGAATCCTCTTTTACGCTTTATTTCCTGAGTTCTGACTTAGAATCCCTTTTTTCACAAAGCCCAGCAATCATGTCGAATTCAACAAGGCATGAAAAAAATTCATGCCTATGCTATTTTCAAATAAGTTTTAGGGATAAAAACGGATCATTTCATGGACAGTAGTGAAAACAATTTCAACCAGATGCCATCAATTAAAACATTACAGGCTTTTGAGCAAACTGCCCGTTTTGGCAATGTTGCTAAGGCAGCAGAGAATTTAAATCTCACCCCTTCGGCAGTGAGTCACCAAATTGCTAAGCTTGAAGAAATGATTGGGCAGAGTTTATTTATTCGTGGTGCCCGTGGTGTGACACTTACTCCTTCAGGTGAACGCTATTTTCAAGATGTCACCACCATTTTGCATAACCTAATGTTAGCCACAGAAAAAGCTGCCGATAAAAGCCCTAAAGACAGTTTATATATTCATTCATCCCCAAGTTTTGGTTTACTTTGGTTGCTCCCTCGCCTTGAATCATTTAAAGAAAAGTTCCCCATGATTCAGGTTAACCTATCGTGTTCATATGAAAATTTGCACTTTACCCGCGATAAGATCGATATTGATATTCGTCATGGTTTACCCAACTGGACAGGGGTAGAAATCAGAACCATTCGTAATGAAAAGCTTGAAGTGCTTGCGTCCCCTAAGCTACTGGAACGTAGTCCTGTGCATAAACCTCAAGATTTATTAAAGAAAGATCTGATTTTATCGCGCTCAACCTTAGTGACTTGGCCCCAATGGTTTGCCCATCAGGGTTTAAGCATTCCTGAATTTCCCTACACTTTGAGTTTTGACCGCTCTTATATGTCACTTGAGGCAGCCACACACGGGCTAGGTTTTGTTTTAGAAAGTAATTTACTCACTCAAAATTACTTAGAATCTGGAAAGTTGGTTAGAGTTTTTGCAGATGAGCTATCGATTCCAATCTCTGCTCATCACTTGGTATATCCACGAACCCACCAATTTATTCCTAAAATTGAGTTATTTTTAAACTGGATTCATGATGAATTGGCAGGCTGAGAAATCATTTCTTAAAGGATCTGAATTTGCTCAACTCGTAAGTGATGCATCATTTCTCGAATAAATACAAAGTAGGTAAAAATATAAAGCTGATCTGGGGCTACTTGATTCGTGTAGTAACTCAAACGCTCAATAAAATCATTAAATCCATGCTCAAGCTCGATACGGCTGATTTGCTTTTTAGCACTAAAAAATAACTTGCTCAGTTGTGCCATGGCGGTATCAGCCGTAACGGCTATACCATTTATATTGAGATTTCTGAGTGGCTGTGACTCGATGATTTCTTCAATAAAATAAATCATCTTTTCAATCGCAAGCTCATCAATAACACCATTGCTGATACTTTTTGAATTAATAAAACCTAAGCCCTGCTCAAGGTGAATGTGCTGGCTGTCGACATCAAACGAGAGACTACTTAGACCAAGTGAAAATTTTAAAATTGAATTAGGATGATTCATAAAAATAGCTTATTGTTGAAGTTTGCTAATAAAGTTAATTTGTTTATAACCCTAAATGGTATCGACTGTTCACTACTCAGCATTAACTGATCGATTATTATTAACACTATATATAATAAAAACCTCTTTAAAAAGATGAAAAATCAATCTTATATTCATCCAGTCTTACTATTACAAAATAGAGTATAAGCATGAAAAAATTAGCAATTTTAGGTGTTACGGTTTATAGCTTTGCACAACTTACCAATGCAGCAACGTTAAATGTAAAACCATATGGTACGACTCAAGGCGGTCAAAAAGTTGATTTATATACCATGAGCAATAACAAAGGAGTCTCGGTATCTTTTATTAGTTTTGGTGGTGTAATTACACAAATCTTGACTCCCGATGCGCAAGGCAAACAAAATAATATTGTTTTGGGCTTTGATGACTTAAAAGGCTATGAAGTCACTGATACCAAGGAAGGTATTCATTTTGGCGGATTAATTGGTCGTTATGCGAACCGGATTGGCAATGCTAAATTTAGCTTAGATGGGAAAACGTATAACCTCGAAAAAAATAATGGGCCAAACTCATTACATAGCGGCAACCCTGGTTTTGATAAACGTGTTTGGCAAGTTAGGCCCCTCGTTTCTAAAGGTGAAACTGTTAAAGCTTCTCTGAAGTTAACCAGTCCAAATGGAGATCAAGGTTTTCCTGGAAAATTAGATGTAGAAGTGATTTACAGTCTTTCAGATCAAAATGAATTTAAGATTGAATATAAAGCCAAAACTGATCAGCCTACAGTCGTCAACCTTACCAACCACAGTTATTTCAACTTATCAGGCGCTGGGAACAATCCTTATGGCGTGCTAGATCATGTGGTACAACTCAATGCAGACCGTATATTGGTAACCGATCAAAACTCTTTACCAACAGGTGAAATTGCTTCAGTTGCAGGTACACCTTTTGATTTTCGGACGCCTAAAGCAATCGTAAAAGATATTCGAGCAAATAATCAGCAATTGGCCTATGGATATGGCTATGACCAAACTTGGGTAATTAATCAAAAGTCTCAAGGGAAACTCAATCTTGCAGCTATTGTGGTTGACCCAAAATCTAAACGGACCATGCAAGTCTTAACCACTGAACCAAGTGTCCAAATGTATACAGCCAATCATTTATTAGGAAATATTGTTGGCGCAAATGGTGTGCTCTATCGACAAGCAGACGCACTAGCATTAGAAACACAGCATTTTCCAGACAGCCCGAATCAACCGGCTTTCCCGTCTACACGTTTAAACCCAAATCAAACTTATAACAGTGTTACCGTATTTAAGTTTGGTGTTCAAAAATAGTCTTTCTAATGAGGCTATGTTCATATTAAAAACACTCTCAGCTGAATATGGCTGAGAGTCTTTTCATTTATTTAACTTTTGTGTTTGGTAAAAGTGCCGTTGCAAAACCAAGTAATGGCAACAATGAACATAAACCAAATACCCATTCAATGCCGTTAATATCCGCTAAATGCCCTAGCCCCGCTGCGGCAATACCACTTACCCCAAACATAAGGCCAAACATTAAACCTGCAATCATGCCTACACGGCCCGGAACAGCTTCTTGTGCATAAACCACCATCGCTGCAAAAGCAGATGACAACACCAAACCTGCAATAATTGAGAAAACCGTTGTCCAAAATAAGTTTGCATACGGCATCATTAATGCAAACGGCGCCATGCCAACAAATGAAACCCAGATCACAGCTTTACGGCCGATCTTATCGCCAATTGGGCCACCCGCAAATGTACCTACAGCCACAGCTGCCAAAAAAGCAAATAAGTGTAATTGAGCTGTTTGAATACTAATATGGAACTTTTGAATTAAATAAAAAGTAAAATAGTTACTAATGCTGGCAATGTAAGTAAATTTAGCAAACATCAACACACTAATTGTGCCCAAGGCGATAATGAGCTTACGGCCATGCAATTTGGTATGTGCTTGCGTAGCACGTGTAACCACCTGACTTTTAGCATGGTTTACTGTCCAGCGGCTTACACCAAATAAAACCCAAATCGCTAAAAGTGCAAATATCACCAAGCCCGCAACTGCATGCTGCCCAAATGGAACAATTAATAATGCTGCTAATAATGGACCAATGGCAGTACCTGTATTTCCGCCCACTTGGAAAGTCGACTGAGCTGTACCGAAGCGCCCACCCGATGCCATACGCGCCACACGCGAAGCTTCTGGATGAAAGGTGGCAGACCCTACCCCAATCAGTGCAGATGCACATAACAACACGGCAAAACTTGGCGAAAAGGCTAACAAGATAATGCCGCAGAATGTGACGACCATTCCAAGTGGGAGAAGATACGGTTTTGGATTTTTATCGGTATAAAGTCCAATCCAAGGCTGTAGCAGCGAACCTGTAATTTGATATACAAACGAAATCAGGCCAACCTCCGCAAAACTCAGCGAAAAGTTTGCTTTTAGCATTGGATAGATGGCTGGTAGCACTGCCTGAATTAAATCGTTCAGTAAATGCGCAACCGCCACGGCGCCTACAATTTTAATAATCATTCCTTGAGGCTGATCATTTGCAACGGTATTGGCAATACCATCTTTCAATTGTATTGAAGACGTCATACCTGAAAAACTCCAATATTTTTAAATGAGATGCTTATTGTAAATTGTCGCTTATAAAGTTATCTTCCAATAATCATCGTATAAGTGACAATTTTTAGGATAGTTTATGTCCGATTCTCTTATTCAGTCCGATTTGTCTGAACTGGTAATTGGGCTATCTTCTGAGCATTCTTACCGAGAAATCACGCCTACCCACACGCATACACGTGCTCAGTTTTTATATGCGTCCACTGGCAACATTCAGGTGTTTACACCTAATCATGTGTGGATTGTGCCACCCATGTGTGCGTTATGGATTCCGGCAAATGTAGAGCACAGTGTGATTTCACTGAGTCACGTTAAGTTAAATACGGCATTGGTTGAAGTAAATGCAGCCGCACTCATGGGACAACATTGCTTTATTATTCGAGTCAGTAACCTGCTGCATGAACTCTTAATACGTTTAAATGAAATTGAACGAGAGGACACTTCAAATACAGCGACCTCTCAAGAGCTTTCCCGCTCTTTACAAATTTTGATTTTTGAAGAAATCCATCGGGCCAATTTGTTGCCTATTCAGATTCCGTGGCCGAAAGACAAACGATTATTAAAAATTTGCCAAGAGTTATTACATACGCCTGACAGTTCAAAAGATTTAACAGATTGGGCCGATGATATTGGTGCGAGTTCTAGAACTTTAATGCGCATGTTTCAAAAAGAAACGGGGCTGTCTTATCGGGCATGGGTACAGCAAATGCATATTGCACTTGCCTTGAGTAAAATCGCGAATGGCGAATCTATTGCCCAAATTTCAGAGTCACTGGGGTATACCAACCCCAGCGCGTTCAGTGCAATGTTTAAGCGACATCTAGGAAAAACACCTCAACAATTTAGAAGTGCCGCGATGTCGCTATAAGTCTTTTTTTTAGAGCGGATCTCATGCTTTTCTAATAAATCATCGAAATCATGATAAACATGAAGTTCTCGATCTTTAGCGGTTCTCGCATGATCTAGGCGCTGTTCAGGATCAACCAAAACAAGGGTATGACCATCATCAATCAGACGATCTACACCTTCTAAGAACATACGTTTACCCACATCGTGGATAAGTGAAATCTGGGTTAAATCAATCACGATTGTGCTTTGGTCAGTGGTCTCGTCTTGTAAAATACGCAACAACATTTCAGCTTCGGTAAACTTCAATACACCTCGAAGCACATACACACTCAATGATGCATCTTTCCCAGTACGATAATGGCTTTGTACAATCGTTTGTGCAGAAGGCGTACCTTCCATGAGATGTAATCCCATGTCACGAGATAATCGTTCTAAAATATCAATTCCTCGAACACTATGACCGTGCTCATCTAGTCGAGGTGAAAAAGCAGCAATACTAACTTGACCCGGCAGCACACCCAAAATACCGCCTGCTACACCACTTTTAGCAGGAATACCGACAGTTGAAAGCCAGTCACCCGCGGCATCATACATACCACAGCTCATCATGACACTGAGCACTTGTCTCACTACAGATCGGTTTAACAAACGCTTTCCAGTTTTAGGGTCGACCCCGCCGTTGGCAAGTACACTGCCCATACGTACCAAATCTTTAACTGTAACCATGATCGCACATTGACGAATGTAACCATTCACAATATCGACAGGGTCAGTTTCCAAAATCCCCACCGTGCGCAACATATAACCGATCGAAAGATTACGGTAGGCTGTTTTGACTTCCGAATCATAAACAGACTCATCAAAACTTAATTCACGACCAGCAAGCTCGCTCATAAAACGGCGTAGAATTTCTGCGCTATGTAAACCATGCTTGACCTGAATCAAGGAATGTACAGTAATTGCGCCAGAGTTAATCATCGGGTTTTTTGGACGACCATCTTTACCCAAGGAGATTTCATTGAAGGCTTCCCCCGAAGGCTCTACCCCTACTTTCGCAAGAACTGCATCAATGCCAAGTTGTTGTAAAACGTAAGCATACACAAAAGGTTTAGAAATCGATTGTATGGTGAATTCAACATCATCATCGCCGACCGAATAAATTTCACCATCTACCGTAGACATTGCTAAAGCTAATCGATTTGGGTTTGCATTTGCCAACTCAGGAATATAATCGGCGAGATGACCGCTGTTATCGATGTCACAGGCTTCTATAACATTTGCCAAATAATCTGGGAGAGGGGTTTTCATGGTCAGTAACCTTAAATGAGGAGATTTACAACATCGCGCAAAATTTCAGCACAACCTGCTGATAATATTAAAATTATATCTTTTGTAATGAGTTAAAAATCACGATATAAATATTTTAATTCTGTTCTCTTATTTATTTCAAGCTCATTATAGGTTTTTCAAAACTTTAAACTGAAGATTAGCTTATTCTTTCTACAAACAAGATTCCATTTAAATGATCGACCTCGTGTTGAACAATACGAGCAGGAAAACCGTGAAAAATTGTTTCAACTGCTTCACCCTGAAGTGTTAAGTATTTCACCTTAACCATTTCTGCACGTTCAACTTGTCCACGCTCATCCGGTACACTTAAGCAGCCTTCTTCGCCCAAACACGTTTCACTCGAAAATTCTAAAATTTCTGGATTTACCATGACCACAGCATTCATTTCAGGCGCATCCGGATAGCGTGGATTTGGTCGAGAAGCCACAATAATAATGCGTTTAGAGATATAAACTTGCGGTGCAGCAATCCCCACTCCATTGCGCTCAAGCATAGTTGCATGCATAGCATCAGCAAGCTGATAAAGCCAATTACTGTTTAACTCATTTGCCGAAACGGGAGCTACAATTAGTTTTAAAATATCTTCACCACGCTTCGCAACAGGTAAAACCACACTCATCCTTTGAATCTCTTATTAAACTGGCTATGACTAGTTTTATTGTGTCGCTGAACGGCCCAAAAGAAAAGTCATTCCTACATCTGTTTTTGTTTCATCTAAAGCATTTTTTGTTTTAAAGCTTTTTGATCTGCGTAAGTCCAATCGGCGTTGCCCTATAGAACAAATTTCCTCCATTTACTTTTACTTCACTTTTCCATTAATATCCAAACTTCAATTACAACAATTAAGTAAAAAATGGATCAGGAATTAACTTTGCAGGACGCGAACTATCTTAATAAAGAAGATAAACGAACCCTTGCCCTTTCTTCATTGGGTGGAGCTTTAGAGTTTTACGATTTTGTGATTTATGTGTTTTACGCCAAGATCATTTCCGACCTCTTTTTCCCAAGCACGCTTAGTCCGTTTTGGGCCATGCTCAATACTTACGGCATTTTTGCAGCAGGTTATTTTTTTAGGCCCTTAGGCGGGGTTGTCATGGCCCATTTTGGTGATTTGGTGGGGCGTAAAAAACTATTTTCGCTTTCTATTTTGCTGATGGCGCTGCCTACCCTGTTTATCGGGATTTTGCCCACTTTTGAAAATATCGGATATTTGGCACCGCTACTTTTGTTACTTATGCGTGTGGTACAAGGGATTGCGATTGGGGGTGAAATTCCAGCTGCATGGACTTTTGTATCTGAACACGTGCCTGAAAGAAAAATCGGACTGGCCAATGGTTTACTCACCGCTGGGCTGTCTTTAGGAATTTTACTAGGTGCACTGATGTCTTTATGGATTTCACTGAATTTTAGTGAAGGACAAATCCATGACTGGGCATGGCGTATTCCTTTCATTGTGGGTGGTATTTTTGGACTCGTTGCACTTTATTTAAGAACGTATTTGAAAGAAACCCCTGTGTTTAAAGCCATGCAGGCCCGTAAAGAAATTTCTAAAGAAATGCCAGTGAAGCAAGTCTTAAAAACGCATAAAACAGCCGTTGCAATTGGCATGTTATTTACATGGTTTTTAACGGGATGTGTGGTGGTGGTGATTTTAGCCATGCCAAATTTGTTGATTGGTTCATTTGGCTTTGAGCGCGCACAGACTTTTGAAATGCAAAGTGCAGCCATTGTCATGCAAATGGTCGGCTGTATTTTAGCAGGCTATTTTGCTGACCGTTTTGGCTGTGGCAAAGTCATGATGGTCGGTGCGCTTGCTGTGGCACTTACAGCGGCAGTTTTTTATAACAGTTTGGGGCACGCGGCACATTCAACCATTTTTGGTTTATATATGTTGTTGGGTCTATGCTCTGGTACTGTCGGCATGGTGTCGAGCAGTATGGTTAAAATGTTCCCCGCGCCTGTTCGCTTCTCGGGCATTTCATTTTCTTATAATTTATCGTATGCAATTGTTGGTGGTATGACACTGCCTTTAGTTCATTGGCTCAGCCAATATAGTGATATTGGTGCGATGTATTATATTTTCGCGCTAACCATTTTGGCCTTTGTAACTGCCTTTGTGTTTTGGAATAAGTTTGAAAAAAACAGGTATTAAAAATTTTCACTTATTAAATAAAAAACCACGCCGATTGCGTGGTTTTTTAATGCTGCTTATTTTAGAAAGTAAACCCGATATTAAAGTTAATACGGTATAGCCATTTATCACTATTTGGTGAAGTTGCAGAGGTATACCCTGTTGAGTTGGTTGCCCCACCAATAATGTTAGAGTTTTTACCCCAGGTATAATCTGCCCAAACCATAAATGGTGAAGCAATAAACATCATCCCTGTAGTGTTCATTTGCGAGTCTGACCAATCATCACGTTTTTTATCGAGATAACTATAGTCATTATAAAACTTAATGGCTTTTAGCTTGCCCATATTGGTCACAGGCAATGTATAAGCAAGGTTTAAACTGGCAATGGTTCCTTCCGAAGCAATGAAATAAGCAGGTGTAAAACCATTATTACCCATTAAGGTCATGTCACTATTTACACCATCCGGATTTTTAGCATCGTACTGATAGTGAATGACCGAACTTTGTAAGTTAAAGCGTTTGTAGTTGTTTTCGGTATGCAAACCGACTGCATAATATTTACCGTCTTTATCAGTCACTTTGTTATGTAGCTGAGCGATTGCACCCGAGACACCAAACTCTTGCTTACCGAAATCAGTTTCTAACTTGCGCACAATGCGGGTATTAAACTGATGACGTTTTTCATTCTGATAAGCTTTTTGAGATGGAAATGCATTTTCTTGCAAGTCATCATAAGTTGCACTTTCAGGTGAATAACGCAAGTTGGTTTCTAACATTTGCGGGTAATAACCGAGTTTTACATCCCAATCTTTGTCGTGATAATTCCAGTTAAGCCCCGGTGCAATGTTATTGCCATATCCTAAAAAGAATGGAATATGATAGGTCCAGCCATTTTGCGGATAGGGATAAATCGTAAATGGTTTATAAACCAGGCCCGCTTCAATGCTGTTATTGGCATCTAGGTTATAGCCCACATACGCTTTTTCAATGGACGTTTTCTGTTGGTCTTGAAATAGATAGCTGGCATTGATATAGGCATCATCAAACTTACCTTTGAGATCTACCCTGAAAATATCAAAATAGAGCTTACCGAAACCGCGGTTTGGCCCTTCCCAATCCTCATAACGTTGATTTAACCGAACCACCCCACCTAACTTTAATGAATCCGTGCCATCATCACTTTTCCATTCAAGCAATGAGTCTTTTGCAAATGCATTGACGCTTACCCCCAGCGTAAGCGGTGCAATGAATGCCATGATCAATGAAGTCTTTTTCATCTCTACATCCTTGATTGAGTTCCAGCGTCCTGCTGGAACTTTATTTGTTTTACCTGTAAAACTTCGTTTTTATTGTTTTTTAGACAAAAAAATTTATCTAAAAAAAGGATGGCTTAGCAGCTCCCATCGCATATGTACTAAACCATCCAAACTGGTTAATACAGTTTCTTTTGCGGTGGACCCGCGAAGTTTAATGGTCCAATCGAGTTCATATCGAGCTCGATCACGGTTGGCCCTTCAAAAGCGACAGCCTCTTGAATAACCGTTTTAAACTCTTCTGCACTACCGACTTTCCAGCTTTTCACACCCATTGATTCGCCAAGAAGTTTGTAGTCTGGCGTATGTAATTCATTAAAATACTGACGACCACCGAAGTAGTTATTTTGAATGCCACGCATTACACCATAACCACCATCATTCATAATCATTAAGACCATGTTGGTGTTTTCTTGCACCATGGTTGCAATCTCACCAATACCAAGCATTAAGCCGCCATCGCCAACTAAACCAATTACTTTTTTGTCAGGGTTAGCAATCGAAGCACCGATTGCTGTTGCAAGGCCTAAACCAATTGCACCCGCAAGTGAGTGGATGTTTTGGTTTGGCGCTTGTACCGGGAATAAACGACTGCCCCATGTACTACCCGACATGGTGATGTCACGTACAAAAATGCCATCTTGAGGTAGAGCTGCACGTAAGTGATCACAAATTAAAGCGTATTGGTCGATTTGTTTACGCAGTGCATCAATTGCAGCCTGTTTAGCAGCCACTACAGCAGCATCGTAATCGGCGTCAACTTTTGAAGTCCCTTGAAGTTGCTCTAACACACGTGTTAAGACATCTTTGGCATCGCCACAAATGAAGTTACGGATTTTGTAATTACGTTGCTGAGCAACTGGGTTTGCATCTACCTGAATAATATTTTCAGGGAATTCAACCGAATAGGTTTTGGTTTCATTACTACGTAAACGAGAACCCACTACCACCATCAGGTCGGCATCTTTTAATAACTGCTCAACACCTGCCGAGTTATGGAACGCACCTAAGCTACGTGGATGATCATCTGGCAACACCCCACGAGCATGAGTCGATGAAACAACTGGAATACCTAAATCTGCAATTGCTTTAACTTCGGCAACGCTATTTAAAGTTCCACCACCAATCCAGAAAATCGGGCGTTTTGCTTTTTTGATCTCGCTTACAAGAAGATCAATTTCAGCTTGCTCTGCCTGTGGCAATTCAAGTGCTTTCACTGGCCCAAGATTAAGTGGTAAATCAATTTCTGCTGCTTGTACATCAATGGGTAGCTCAACACTAACTGGTCCCATTGGAACTGTAGTTGCGACACGAATTGCCTCACGAATCACACCAACGGCATTGTCTGGACTGGTAATTCGGAACGCCGCTTTGCTTGATGCACGCAAGAATGTAAGTTGGTCTTTGGTTTCATGAATGAAGCTTGCATCACGGTCAAGGTACTCACGCTCAACTTGCCCCGTTAAATGCAATACAGGGCTACCCGCATTCATTGCTTCAATCAGTGAACCCACTGCATTACCAGCGCCAGCACCTGTACTGGTCAACGCTACACCTAAGCCTTTAAAGCGTGAGTGTGCATCTGCCATAGTAACCGCACCCGCTTCACCACGTGCTGCAACAAAGCGCATTTTTTCACGGCGCCCTACCGCATCGGCAATAGGTAAATTGTGGATGGAAATAACACCATAAATACTATCAACTTGGTGCGCTTCTAAAACTCTTGCGATTGCTTCGCCTACATTTACACGTTCAGTCATGTCTGTTCCTCAAAATTTGTTTTCAGTCCTTGAATTTATTAATCGCACCAAGGGTTAGGCTGTTCATTCAGCCCCATATAAATACTCTTTTGTTGCATGTACGATAAAATGCCCAAACGGCCTTTTTCGCGCCCAATCCCACTGTCTTTAAAGCCACCAAACGGCGCACTAATCGAGAATTTTTTGTAGGTATTAATCCATACCGTTCCCACTTCTAATGCACGTGCAATACGCCAAGCTTTGCGATAGCTTTCAGTCCAGATACCTGCGGCAAGACCAAAACAACTGTCATTGGCTTGGGCAATTAAATCTTGCTCATTGTCATATTTCATAACGACTAAAACAGGGCCAAAAATTTCTTCCTGACAGGTTTGAGCACTGTTATTTAAGCCCGTGATAATGGTAGGTAAGTAATAGCTTCCTTTGGCATAGTCACCAGTGGTAAGTGCCTCACCACCAATCAGAACCTGACCACCTTCGCTTTTGGCAAGTTGCACATAGCGATCAACTGACTGCAAATGTTTGTCATTGACCAGTGGTCCTAAATGCACGCCTGCCTGTTCCGGATGGCCCACACGTAAACCTTTGGTAATTTCAACCAAACGCGTTAAAAACTGATCGTAAAGACTGCTATGAATAAACAAGCGAGAACCTGCAATACACGCTTGGCCTGCCGAACTAAAAATACCGTAAGCCACACCTTTCGCAGCCAGTTCGACATCTGCATCAGGCAAAACGATGGTTGGTGACTTACCACCTAACTCAAGCGAAGTAGTAATCAGTTTATCTGCAGCAATGTGTGCCAAATGACGACCCGTGGTTGTGCCACCTGTAAAAGAAATTTTACGAACCAATGGGTGCTGAGCAATTGCATCACCAATGATAGAACCACGCCCCACTAACACACTGAGTAAACCTTTTGGTAAGCCAGCTTCTTCAAAAATTTTGGCAAGCTCTAAAGCAATCAGTGAAGTCGCTTCTGCTGGTTTTAACACCACGGCATTTCCTGCTGCCAAAGCAGGAGCAAGCTTTTGAACCTCACTCGCAATTGGAGAGTTCCAAGGGGTAATAGCTGCTACAACACCTACAGGTTCATGCACACTCATGGTCATAAAGTCTGGAGCACGTTGAGTAGTGAGCTCATCGTTCAGCGTTTCACATGCCGCAGCAACATAACGTGCGGTTGCCGCCGCGCTCATCACCAAACCACAAGTTTCGGTTAAAGGCTTACCATTATCGCGGGTTTGCAGTTTTGATAATTCATCTACACGCGCTTCAATAATGTCTGCAACTTTATAGAGAATACGTGCGCGCTCATGCGGCAAGCTGTTTCTCCAGCTCGGTTGACGCCAAGCCTGATCTGCTTTTTCAATTGCTTCATTTACATCTTCAAGCGTTGCTGTTGAAAGCTCAGCGTTTACCGACTGATCTGCCGGAAACAGGCTTTGAATGACTGCACCACGGCCTAATCGCCATTCACCCGCAATATAAATTTCCTTTGCCATGATCAAATCCTTCTTAAATCTGTATTGCTTCTACACTGTTGCGACAAGCACGAATCACGCTAAGCGCAGCCAAAGTTGATGTTTTCGGGTTACTTGGCAACGGCACACCCACCAGTTCAATGGTCATTTGTCCAAAGCCACCTTCTGCCACAATGGTGTGTTTGTTTTTGTTGATAGTTGGATCAACAGTTAACTCAACCATGGTTTCATCCATTCCAAGCCCTGCAAGTGCAATGGTTGCTGCAACGTTGGCATTGGCCGGAAATTTCATGGCAGCTTCACGGGCAGTTCCTGTAAAAAAGACCGTAGGTTCTGAAACATGGTCTAAATCAACCAATTGCTCTGCATAACTGCCCTTCCAGCTTTTTGGACTTTTACAGCCTTTATAAGTGACCTTTTGCAAGCCACCTTCTTTAGCAGCAGAAATACCATCAATGCCTGCGATAGCCCCTGCCAGTAAATGCAGATGGGCATCATTTTTTTCGGCAGTTTGTTTAAGCTGAATTAAAAACTCGTTATCAGCCAAAGTACCCACCGAAATCAGACCAATGGTCCAGCCTTTCGCTAAAACTTTTTGAGCATGCTCTTTTACTGCTGCTTGACCTGCCACCTCAATGACATAGTCTGGTGTACCATCACATTGCTCAATATCTGAAATCACTTGAATGTCAGAAGAGACTTGTGACTGCACTTTTTCAATGCTGCGAGAAGGCACTACAATCCACTTGAGTTGCAGATCTTGAGGCAAGTGGGCATACACTTCTGCTGCCATTGCGCCAAAACCAATCATCATCAACTTTTTCATGACAGCACCTGATATTTATAAATGTTTGTTAAAACCACCTGAGACATCTATTGCCGAACCTGTGGTGTAAGATGCCAATGGTGATGCCAAGAAAACTAAAGCACGTGCAGGCTCTTCTGGACGGCCTAAACGCTGCATAGGAATGCCACGATTTTTTGCAATATTGCCGGTCCACTCTTCCCATGACAGATTTAAATCTGAACGGGTTTCATAACGGCGTTTCCACTGCGCAGATTCGACCATTCCGAGTAAAATCGAGTTAACGCGGACCCCATATTGAGTAAACTCATGCGCCAATGAATGAGTTAAATTCAACAGTGCAGCGCGTGCAGATGAAGTCGCAATCATGTGTGGTTCCGGTTGCAATGCCAGTAACGAGTTCACATTGGTAATTGAGGCATTTGCCGACTGTTTTAAGTCGTCAAGAAAAGCCCGTACCGGATGTAAAACACTGAAATATTTCAGCTCAATCTCTTTCATCCAGTCTTCATCTTGCGTATTTTCAAAATTTGAAACACGGCCTTGTCCAGCATTGTTAATGAGCATGTCTACATTGCCCAAATTGAGTTTGACCTCTTTGGCAAATTGCTGAACTTCTTCTTTTTTCAAAACATTACATGCTTTAGTAAAAATATTGGCATGTGGAAATTTTTCTAAAATATAGTGCTTAGAAGCATTTAAACGTTCTTCATCGCGACCACACCAAGCAACTTTTGCACCCTCTGCAACTAGTATTTCAACAGCAGCCAGCCCAATCCCAGATGAGCCACCGGTAACAACTGCAACTTTTCCTTCAACTTGGAAGCTCATAATCCTTAATCTCTCTTACGATTGTTCCTGAATCGTCAACATAATTTGGTTAAATGCTTGCGGTTGGTCGACATAACTTAAATGTCCGGCATCTTCTATGACGAAGCGCTGTTCCAACTGCAATTCCTGAGCAAGCTCTTGTATACCTAACGCAGGAGTGATTTGATCTTGCTGCCCTGCAATCACTGTGCATGGGACTTTTAAATCGGTTAAATAATTACGTATTTCGTCATATGCCAGTAAGTACGATGCATGGGTGAAACCTTGTAGGGTCAATTGCTGCATCACCTCTGAAACTAAAGCTAAGGCTTGTGGCTCTTGTTTATAAATCAAATGAGGTCCACGGCTTTGGGCCATTCCTTTAGCGCCGAGTTCTTTCAACATTTTTGGTCTTTTTTCAAAAACCTGAATTTGTGTCTGTTCATCGTGGCGTTGATAGCCTTGCGCCAAGTTAGCGACCACCAAGTGTTTCACTCGCTCGGGGTAAAGTGCAGCAAATGCACTGCCCTGTAAGGCACCTAATGAGTGTCCCACCACTATTGCTTTTTCAATTTTTAAAGCATCGAACAACCCTGCCAAACGCTTTGCGTAGTCGGTTGCATTCGGTTGATCCGTTAAAAGTTCATCTGATTTGCCATAGCCCGGTGCGTCCCAGGCAATGACATGAAAATGATGAGACAGCACTTCAAGTTGGTTTACCCATGAAGCAGAACCGGAGCTAATGCCATGCAACAGCACAAGGTATTCACCCTGACCAGCTTCCCGATAGGCTTGTTGCTGGCCTTGAACATTGACCGTTTTCACCGGAAATTCTGCTAACTTTTCAATGAGTGTCATCATTTTTAATTCTTTCCTTTCATTCACTTCATCAAACAATTAACGTTTGATTTGAGACAATGGATGCTCTGGTGGATAGTTAGGAATGGTTGGTTTACCTGTTCCCAACATCACACACATCAAGGCATCTTCTTGACCTGGGTTAAATAAACCACGGTAGATCCCCGGTGGAATTGAAATCAGGTCACGCTCTTTTAAGCGGGTCTGGAATTTCTCGCCGTTGTGCTCGATAAACAAATCAATTTCGCCGCGGAGCATAAAGAAAACTTCTTCAACGTCGTGGTGAATGTGCAAAGGACCTTCACACTGTGGTGGTAGCACCATAGTCGAAAACGTAAAGTTCTCTGCAGGTACAGTATTGCTGTCATTTGCAACACCAGTTGCACCCGTACCCATATAGCGCATTTGAGCACGACGATATTTCGGGTCGTAATCGGCTTGGAACTTCAAAGCCTCAAAGTCATATTTACGAGTCTCAAAGCGAGCAATACGTGTGTTTAACCAATCTTCTAAAGAAGCGCCTTCCGGCTGTTTCCACGATTCGAATTGTTGTGTAGTCATTTTTTAAACTCCTATACAGTGAATTAATAACGTTTTAAAAGAGGAACCAAGAACAACGACCCAATGACAGCGACTGCAGCCAAGAAGGTAATTCCCAAATTAAAACTATGTGTTTGCATCACGATGTAACCGATCAGTACAGGTGCAATTGCACTTGCAAAATTGCCTAAACCGTTAAATATTCCACCCGCTGTCGCACCTACATTTGAGGTGGTTACTCGGGCAAGCAGAGCGAATACCGCAGCTACTCCAAAGCCCCACGCCATAGCACTTAAAGACATGGCAGCAATAATCAATAATGGCTCAGTCATAATGACCATCACATACATGAAGATGCCCGCGAGTAATAAACCGCTGAATACTTGAATTGCGCGGCGGCCTAATTTGTCAGATAAAAACGCACCAACCACTTCGCCAATTAACATGGCAATGAATGGAAAGCTTGAATACACCCCAAACTCCTTGAGGTTGAATCCTTTGTCTTGCATGAGATAAGAAGGAACCCAACTGTTTAGGCCCCACAAATAAGTCATTAAGGCAATATTGAATAAGCACACCAACCAGAACGCGCTATTGCTCACAAGTACTTTGGTGTTGGCGATATGGCCTTTGAAGTTAGTACGTTTACTTTCACCTTCAAGCTCAACAGTTTTCTTGAGTTGTAAGTTACGCAGACCACAAACAATGCTTAAAATTGCAATGAGTGTGAGCGCAGCCATCACAAAAAAAGTGGTATGCCAGTCGTGGTGTGCCAGAACGGCCGCCGTAATTGGGAACCCAAGGAATGCACCAATCGGTGTACCCAGTAAGAACATGGTTGAGGCACGTGCCTGCTGACGGTCTGTATAAGTCTGCTTAACAATGGTGTACGCCAAAGCAAATAGCGGACCTTCTGCCAAACCGAGTAGAACCCGTAAAATCAACATGCCTGAGTAGCTGGTGGTAAAGCCCATGCAAAGCATGAGTAAGCCCCAAGAGGTCACACTCCAGAACAGCATTTTCTTTGGGTTAAAAATGTCGCCTAAAAAGCTTAGGAAGACTGATGAAAAACCATAAGCAAGTAAAAAACTTGTCATGAGCCATCCGAGCTTGGCTTTATCTTCAGCAATTCCCATCGAGCTTTGAAAATGTGGGTCTGAAAATAAAACCGCAATACTGATCTTGTCGAAAAATGCCAGTACTACACACACCATAAGGACAAAAGCAGGTACCCAATGCTTTAATCCACTTTTTTCTTCATTACTCATGTGTCATTCCTTCGATTTGGTAATGAGAACCAGATTTAATGTTTACGGTTTTAACTTCATGACATTAAATTCAGCATCTGCTAATAATTTTGGATCTAAAACGGTATTGGCTTGCATCCAACGCTTTGCCAGTTTGATTAACTTCGAGTCATTAATGGCAATCATATTCAGCAAGCGATTTTCATGGTCCAGATATAAATAGCTCACCTGATCTTCACCACTTTGGCGAATCACCACTTCTTTGGTTTTTTCAGGTTGATACGTGCCTAAAATCTGGATATTAAAGTGATATTGATCAGACCAAAGCCAAGGAATATCGGTATATTCAGTTTCAATTCCGAGCATTGATTTCGCAGCTGCAATCGCCTGATTTTGTGCATTTGCCCAAGACTGAATGCAATAGCCCAAACCCGGATGAATCGCGACATCGCCTGCGGCATAAATGTCTTGATCCGAGGTTTGTCCAAAACAATTCACCACAATGCCATCTTTCACATCGAGCCCAGCATGCACGCCTAACTCTTTCGCAATTTCGGCACCTGCACCCACTACAACACAATCAAATAACTGGCTATGTTGAGGATGGTTCACCACTTCAACTTTTTGATCTGGTGCTTCCACTAAGTGAAGGCTCTTGCTGTCTAAATGAATTTTTGTGCCTTGAGCCTCATGCATATTTTTTAAAAATGCAGAAACTTCCGGACTCACACTTCTTGCACATAAGCGGTCGCCATATTCAAAAATATGAACATCTTTGCCTTGCTTACGTGCAGTTGCAGCGATTTCCAAACCAATCCAGCCACCACCAATCACAGCAACATTTTTTGCATTCTTTAAAATTTCAGCGAGACGTTCACAGTCACGCACATTTCGTAAAGTCACAACATTAGGAATGAACTGCCATGTATTGACGGGTACACGTGCACGACTTCCAGTTGCAATCAGCAATTTGTCATACGGCAAAATCTGACCACTTTCTAAATGAACCTGCTTTTGCTCGCGATCGACTTTTGTTGCAATTTCCGGTTTGTGCCATTGAATGTTGAACTCTTGAACCTGTTCTGGGGAGAACAGATTCAAACTTTCATAACTTGCTTCTTTTGAAAGTACTTGCTTAGACAGAGGCGGACGCTCATAAAACACCTGATCTTCATTTGAGACCACATGAATTTCACCCATATATCCATTTTGACGTAAGGTACTAACTGCCCAACCTGCAGCCTGCCCCGCCCCTACAATTACAATCTTTTCCATAGCCTTTCTTCCTTGTAAAGCAATGCCTGTTACACAGGCTTTACCTGACGGCGGGTTTTGTCATCAAGACCACCTTCAATCGCCCACTCGGTGAAAAGCTCTAGACGATGTTCTTCTACACGTGGCTGCCATTCTTCGGTCAAATAATCATCGTTGGTGTAATATTCAAATGCACCACCCAATGGTGAGTTGACGTACCAGAAATAAGCAGAAGAAATTGGATGACGTCCCGGTCCAATAAAGGTTGACCACTCTGAACGGTTCATATGTAAGCCGCCTCCAATCACCTCATGAATATCACGAACAACAAATGCAACGTGATTTAGGCCCGCAGGTTTATTTGGAACGCTAAGTAAGAATAAATCGTGGTGATAACCTTCACCGCGGCAACGTAAGAATGCACCGCGATTTTTGTAAGCATCAGATAAATGAAAGCCTACTTTTTCAATATAGAAGTTTTCAGTAGTTGCTAAATCCGGTGTGAAAAACACCACATGTCCAATCGCAACAGGTTGACCTTTTTCATAAACAGGACTTGCTGCATTAACACGCTGAATATTGCCGTATTGGTTAATGCCTTCCGTTTTAAGTTCAGGTACTTCCTTAACAAAACTTTGTTCAAAACGAATGGTCATGCCATTTGGGTCAAGACACTGAAGTGTATTTTCAGTACGTTTAAAACCGTCTACATCGGCCAAACGAGCTGCCAAGTCTTCAAGGTCTTGAAGACTATCAACACCCCAAGTGACTTCACGTAAAGTTGAACCTTGCTCAATAGCAGGCGGCAAACGGTTATCATCACAATTAAATAGATAAATCTTGCTGCCGTTTTGAGTCTGGTATAAATCTGCACCTTCAATATCCGAAGTACTTTGGCTTAAACCAAAATCTGCCAAAAACTTGTTTGAAGCGGCTCTATCTTCAACTCCAAACTTTAAAATCTCGATCCCTGTAATCATTTGACTACTCCTTAGTTAAAGACAAAACCGCCATTGACCGGAATATTTTGACCTGTCACAAAAGAGGACAAATCCGACAGTAGATACAATGCTGTTCCATTTAAATCTTGTGGAAGTTGCTGGCGTTGAATCGCTCTTCCGTTGACATATAAATCATGACGTTCCTGTGGCACATACTCGGTTGCTTCAACCAGAGTAAGACCCGGAGACAATGTGTTGACACAGATATTGAACTGCCCCAACTCTCTTGCCATTGAACGTGTCATGGCAACAATTGCACCTTTACTTGCCACATAAGCCATCAAGTTCGGTGCACCCCAAAGTGCTGTATCGGAAGCAACATTAATAATTTTGCCGGCAGCCGATTGCTTTAGATGTGGAATACAAGCTTTTGTAATTAACCATGTGCCTTTTACATTAATATTCATGACCCGATCCCAAAGTTCAGGATCGTAATCAATCATATTTTTTCCACCGACATTGGTTGCTAGTGCCGCACAGTTCACAAGTCCATCTAGTCCTTGTAATACTTCCACGCTTTTTGCAACCGCATTTTCAATAGAGTCTGCATTGGCAAGGTCAACAGTGACTGCATGGGCCTTGAGTCCTTGTTGCTGTAACGCTTGTGCTTCTTGTTGCACGAGGTCAGATAAAATATCTGCCATTACAACTTCAGCGCCTGCCTCGGCAATGGCTTGAGCGAAATCTCGACCTAAACCACGTGCGGCACCAGTCACTAAAACTTTTTTGCCTTGCAACAACGCTACATTAGCCATGAGCCTCTTCCTGCATCTCGATACGGTTTGATGCATTTAGTGCAGCAATTTTCTTTAATTGCTTCTCAGCTTCTTTTTTCATTAAACGGCGTAAACGTGCAAGCCCTACATCGTGTTGATATAAGAATTCTCGTGCACGCGCATTTGGCGCAAGGTTTTCTAAAATAATTCGGTCTTGTTCCAATACATCCCAATGCAACTGTTCTAAATGATTGCGATATAAGAAGCGCCATACATTACGTTGCCAACCACTCACCTTACGGCAGCGCCAGAAAAATACACGGGTATTGTTAGCATCAATTGGCGTTGCGTAACCCACAATCCAGAATTCACCACCCGGACCAAACTGTTTACGGTAAGGAATGGAAAGACGTAACCAACTTGCACCAGTCGAACCATATTCAACCCAGTCAAAGTTCACACCTGTTTGGCCTTCTTTTTCAAAAACAAAACCATTTTCAGTTGTGCGGTGTTTCATCTCTGCGGTACGTTCACCTTCTGCCATTGAATGTGAAGTACAGTGCAAATATGTACCGTGCATTGGGTCCATGACGTTATCAATGGCATATTGATGGTTTACTTTCCAGTCTGCTTGGCAAAGGAATGAACTCCACTCTTCGCTTGCCAGTTGTTCTGGGAACTCAAGCGGTGCAGGTTGTTCATTTGCATCGATACCAAACCAGATGAAGATTGCACCATGCTGTTCAATGACCGGATAGCTCTTTAAACACTTGGTTCCAGTCATTGGGCATTCATGAACGGCTGGCACATCAGCAACCACACCATCAGCACGAACTTCAACACCGTGATACCAGCAAGCAACTCGATCACCCAAGTTCCAGCCGAGTGAAAGACGAGCACCGCGGTGTGGACAGCGATCTTCAAGCGCATGTACCTGACCTTCGGCATCACGCCAAACCACAATGTTTTCACCTAAACGGGTAATCCCAACCGGATTAGCAGCGACTTCCCAACTTGCTAAAACCGGATGCCATTGGTCACGTAAACCAAGTTCTAAATATTCTTCAGCGCTTTGTGAAGTTGATACGATTGCGTTCATTTTATTCTTCCCTGAATCAATAACCTAAACGTTGCATTTCTTCTGTAAAGCTCTCAGAAGTCCATTCATCACCAGATTCAGAGCGGAAACCCTGTTGATTAAGTGCAGAAACAACCTCATCTAATTCTGTTGCGCCCGCAGAAAATGCCTGAATCAAGTTCTTTACAAAGTCTTGTTCGTAGAGAGTCGGTTCTTTATAACGTGTTTGCCAAACCAACAATTCAGATTGACCTGGAACTTGAATATTGTTGATACCTGCTTCGGTTGCCGGCGTTGCATGAATCCAGCTTGCCAACTTTTCATTAAATGTCTTCATTGTTCTGCTTCCTTGTACATGTGAGGACTAGAGTTGAATTTGAATATCCTGTCCTTCAACACGAACTGGGTACGTACATAGGTTTCTACACCCGGGTCCACTTTTTAGCTCACCTGTCTGAATGTCAAAAATTGCTTCGTGCAATGGACATTCCACAGTTTGATCTTCGATAAATCCTTCCGTTAATAAGGCATACGCATGAGGGCAAACATTTTCGATAGCGAAGTAATTTTCATCGACAAAAAAAACACCAATTTTTTTCCCTTCAACTTCGACGGCTTTCGGCTCATCTTCGCTAACGTCACCCTGCTGACAAACTGAGATCCAACTCATACCTTGCGTCCTCATTTTGTTTTATATACAAAACATAATTTGATTTTCAAAACACAAGCTAAGCATAATCCTCTTGTTTAATTTTTGTCAAAGTAAAAATAAATATTAAAATCAATTGATTAATAAATTTTAAATAATTTGTTACGTTTCAAGTTGAAAACAATGTTTTAAATATAAAAATTGTTTTATGTAATCTTTATAATTACAATAGTTCTAAAATAAAGCATAATGCCCCAATTCGAACCCTGTTTTATTTATAGGAAAACGACACGAATGAGCCTAGAGATTGAAGAAGATTCGCAAGAATCAGAAACAACAAAAAATGATGATCGGTATTTAGTACCAGGGCTTGTGCGTGGTTTAGCCATCTTGCAAGCATTTAATCAACAAGCACAAGAAATGACGATTACAGAAATTGCCGAAATTTTGGAAGTGAACCGTTCTAGTGCATTTCGGCTTATCTATACACTTGAAGCTTGCGGTTACTTAAGAAAGGCTTCACAAAAAACATATGCGCTTGATTCAAAAGTTATGGAGCTGGGTTTTAACAGTTTATCAAAGCTTTCATTACTTGATTTATCTACGCCTTTAATGAAAGAACTACGTGATCAGACCAAACTTGCAGTACACCTGACCGTTTTAGAAGGTACACACATTGTTTTTGTAAATAACGTTCAATCGATGGGTACGTTTACCAGCAATATTAGTTTAGGTACTCGCTGGCCTGCCCATGCTACAGTTATTGGTCAAATGTTATTATCAGATTTACCAGAGGCAGAAGTACGACAACGCTATCGCAATTTTAATGACTGGGATAGTTACTCAGAACTGACCCCAACCAGTTTAAAAGCGTTATTGCAAAAATTGAATTATGTAAAAACTCAAAAGTCGATGGTGAGCTGGGGGCATTACAACCATGACATGGCTGCTTGTGCTGCTCCTATTTTCAAACAATCAAATGGAAAAATGGTGGCTGTCCTTTCAGTCAGTTGTCCAATTACCACCTATGATGAGAAGACCTTTAAAGAAGATATCGCTGCTCTAGTCATCGCAACGGCAGATAAAATTTCAAAATTTATCTATTAAAAAAAGCGACGTTAAGTCGCTTTTTTTAATACTATTATTTCTTCAATTAAAAATTACACTTAAAAGTTTCACCATTCATATCCTGAAAACTCAGGGTTGAATGATTTTCTTTAATATCAAACTTTAAGTACTGCTGTTTAAACTGTACTACTGCATAAAACTCTTCAGCCCCATCATCTAAACCTGTCGCAGAGACTTGGGTCCCTTGTGGAAAGTCCTTGAGCCAAGCAGCGTTATAAAAATCCGATACTGAATTAAAATCTATATATTTTGCAGGCTCAGCTATAATTTTTGCAGCAATTTGATCAAACTGTTGTTGTTTATAAGCATCTAAACTCAACAACATGCTTATTCTCCCAATTAAAGCTGCCCAGCACCTAAGTTCTGCTTTCTTTTAACCTTTTCCCATTGATACCAACCATAAGCTGCCATTAATACAAAGGCTGCGTATAAGGCTGAAGTTAAAAACAGATCTTTATAGATAAACATGCCGACATAAACAATATCGACAAATACCCAAAGGATCCATGTCGCAATATGCTTTCGGCTGGTCCAGTAAGTTGCAAGCAAGCTAAATGCTGCAAGCTGTGAGTCAAGCATTGGCACCGCTGCATCGGTAAAGTTTTTAAGAACCAAACCAAAGACTAAGCCACCTACCGCGGCAATAATCATTTGAATGATAGCTGTTTGAACTGCAATAGGCTCAATTCGAATGTCATGATCTTGCTGCTTTCCTTTGAGCCAATAGTAAAAGCCATAAAAATTTACGACCATAAAAAAGAATTGCAAAATCGTTTCGCCATAAAGCTTAAATTCGTAAAACAAATAGGCATATAGGACAAAAGCAAAGAAATTAAACAGCCAGCACCACATATTACGGATTACCGTTAATCCAACTCCAATGAGGCTAATTAAGACCGCGAAAATTTCTAGAGGTGACATAAGAGAAGCTGCTTATTGAGATCAATTTGACAGCGTATTATGAGAAAAATATAAAGCGAAGCAAACTGCTAATTTAAATAAATCATGGAAAATGACCTTGTCTAAGGATTTATCCTATTCGCATGAAATTGATTTATTTCAATAGATAGACAAAAGAAATACTGATCGAGTCGCTAACAATTTCTATTTGCTAGTTTTTAAATGATTGTTTAAAACATGATTAAATACAAATAAAGAGCGTGACAATATGTCAAATCAAGAAGGAAAAGTCAGCCGTGAAACTCGCGGACATATTTTTTTAATTGGTCTAGATCGGGCAGCAAAACGTAATGCTTTTGATAGTCACATGATCAAAGACTTATCACTAGCGCTCACTGAATATGAAAATAATGATGCCATGCGCTGCGCGATTGTTTTTGCTCACGGTGACCATTTTACAGCTGGCTTAGATTTGGTTGAGTTACAACCTAAGCTTGCTACAGGTGTTTTTGACTTTAGTGAAAACGAAATTAACCCTTGGGGCACTGTAGGCCGAAAGCTTAGTAAACCGTTGATAGTAGCAGTACAAGGTTATTGTTATACCGCTGGTATAGAATTATTTCTCAACGCAGATATTGCGATTGCGAGTGAAAATACCCAATTTGCTCAAATGGAAGTTCAACGTGGCATCTTACCTTTTGGCGGAGCAACTGCACGCTTTACTCAAGCCGCAGGTTGGGCCAAAGCCATGCGCTATTTGCTCACTGGTGACTCTTTTGATGCCAAAGCAGCTTTTGACATGAACCTCATTACAGAAATATGTCCAGAAGGTACGGAGCTTAAACGTGCTATAGAACTTGCTGAACATATCGCGCAAGCTGCACCACTGGCTGTAAAAGCGACCCTCGCCTCTGCTCGTGAGGCAGTCAATGAAGGTTACGAAGTAGCATTTAATCAACTGCAAAACCATCTTCAGCCTTTACTCACAACAGAAGATGTTCAAGAAGGTGTTTTCGCCATGCTGCAAAAAAGACCTCCTGTTTTTAAAGGTAAATAAGTCCTACTCAAGCACTGCGCTCTACAGTTTAAAACTTATGGATATACCGAAATTAGCGAAAAAAAGCCCACATGATGTGGGCTTTCTTTTATAAATGTACTTTATTCAACTCTAATGATTTTACCAAATTCATTATGGTGAACGACCGTAATTTTTTGGCTACGGCCCTGCTCAATTTCTTGCACAGGCAAATCAAAATAGCGCGCATAGTCATCTGTCTGTTTCATGTTAAGTTCACTACCTTCTACACGGCGTTCAGGCAATACATGACTCCAGAGTAGCAACCCGACTGCACAAGCAATCAGCGCTGTAATACCATGTTCAATACCTACACCGAATGCACTGAACAGACGATGTACTAAATGAGTTTTTTGCAGCTCGGCCAATACCCAGATAAACACGAATGGACGCCACAACAACAACCAAGCCGCCCACATCATGGCTGTGCTTGTTGTAGAAGCATAGCGTTTATGCCATGGCAATTGACGGCGTAAATCAATAATCAACGAATTTGTCTTCATTTCTCTTTACCTAACGAAGTGCTGTGGTTTTCCCCAGACATCAATACAGCACGATCTTTAAAATCTCATGACTCTTGCATTTCATCCACGAATGCCCCGATCCGGGCTCACCCAACGCGCACGTTTCTCATCTCCACGTCGTAAGACTTTTGGAAATGCCACAATAGTTGCCGAGATGGTGATTAGCCAAAAGACCAATGGATACCAGATCATCCAGAAATAGTTTTTTCCTAGATGCGGTTCATAACGACTATCCATCCATTTGCTTAAAGCAAACTGAATGAGACAGGTTGCCCCCAATAAAATACCGCTACCATACGGTAAAAATGGAGAGCTCACAACGGCTAATGCAGGGACCGGTAAAATAAAATGTACTAACCACAACAAAGCCATCGCCAGCATTAAATATGACCAGACTAAAGTTAAGCAAAGCTCAAACATTAAAGGCCATAAAAAATTCAATTTTGGTTTGGTGAACACATCAATATTTTTAATTAATACCTGTGCTCCACCCATTGCCCAACGTAAACGTTGTTTCCACAATCCGTTTAAAGTTTCAGGCATTAAAATCCAGACCAAGGCATTCGGTTCAAAACGAATGTCCCAGCCGGCACGTTGCAATTTCCAAGTAATATCGATGTCTTCAGTCAACATATTAGGTGACCAATAGTCCACTTGGTGAACAGCGCTCTTACGAAAAGCCGTAATAACACCAGATACGGTAAATAAACGGCCAAAGGTACGCTGAGCACGTTTAATCATGCCGACAATCGAAGAAAACTCACCAACCTGAATACGACCTAATAAAGTTGAACGGGTACGGATACGTGGGTTACCCGTCACGGCTGCAACAGTCGGATTTTGAAGAAAATGACGAACCATCCACTTTGCTGCATGCGGGTCAAGTAAAGCATCACCATCAATACCAATTAAAAACTCGGCATCGGTCATTAAGCTTCCGGCTTGCAACCCCATGGCTTTACCTTGGTTTTGTGCAAGATGAACAACACGGAGTTTTTCATGTTGTTCAGCTAACCGATCCAGCACTTCACCTGTATTATCCGAACTGCCATCATTAATCGCAATCACTTCAAAATGAGGATAATCCAGTTTTAAAGCATGAGTAATCGTTTCCTCTGCATTATCCCCTTCATTAAAACAAGGAATTAACACAGCGACTTTTGGATAGCTTTCTAATGGAGCTGGCTGATCATAAGGCGGAGCTTTACGTTCCTTCCAATAGAAAATGATCGCGCCAATCATCCATAAATACGACATAAATAATGGATAATAGAAAACGAATTTTAAGGCATGCGACCATATAGCAGCAAAGATTGTCATGTTTCAGCCTCGCCTATGGCACAAGACGAGATGATTTTTCAGCAAATGCTTTATGCATCACGTTCACGTCCGGATGATCTTTGATTGGGTCATCTGGATAGTATGCAACGTGCATTGCACCTTGCTGATAGAGTGAGTGAATTGTTGCTGCCATTTCAGTTGACGGTACCTTTTCGTTGTTACGCCAGTTTGTTGCTTGTAGCTCAAAAACTGTTTTCTTAATGCCGTTTGGATATTTTTTCACGCGATCAATCATGTCTTTATAAAATTGATCGGCGTTATCGACCTGCTCCATATAAGGCATTGCCATAATAGCCGTAAAATCATAACGTCTTAATGACTCTTCAAGCGATTGTGAATACCAGTTTTCCGCATATGGTTTTAAGGCAACTTGCGCGTATAAGTTACGAGCTGTAAGCAAGAACGGTTCATATTGTCGCACGTCTTCAACAAGTTGCATTGCAAAATCATCTAGATATTTTGTCTTATATGCAGTCCATTTTTGCAAATCTTGATCGTTTTCACGGATTTTTGCCAAATCTGTTGGTAAGCCTTGTTTCGCATAAGCTTTTAATGCATCTGGGCTTGCATCTTCATAGTCAGATAATGTGACATCGTCATGGAATAAAATTCCATTGAAAGATGCTGACTTGGCCAAATCTTGATAAATCTCACGAATAGTTTGGCGTGCCTGAGGTGAGAACGGACTTAAACGGATATACCCCATATTTAAGTGTTCACCAGCTTTTGCCTGCTCTGTCACGACTAAATCTTTTGATACCGGATCAGTTTTTGGTAATTCCCAGGCCAATAGAGGCATCCAAGCATAAATACGACTTACAGGCGTACGGGTTTGAATTTGCCATGCTACGCGGTTAAACAAGTCCGCACGCATTGGGATATGACGGTTCGGGAAATATACCATATCGGCAGAGCCATTAGCATCCGGATCTGAAAATGCCTGCAAATAAACTGTATTTACACCCATCGCATTAATTCGATCTAACAAGTGACCTAAATTTCGTTCTTGTTGTTGCGGATCCGGATCATAAATATAGTCGAGATCAATATGCATGATTTTTTGCGGACGGTTGTTATCCGTTAAGTTTAATTCACGGTTCTTAATCTCTTGAGCCAAATCATTAGTACTCATTCCGCCCTCTACCAAAATACGGCTCATATTTTGTAGAGATTGTTTCGCATGATCTGCGCCATCATCAAGCGTGATGGTAATTGGCATACCAAGCTTTTTAGCAATTTGGACCGTTTGCATATTATAGCGACCATATGGCCACACCATAATACGTGGTGAACGTATACCATGCTCTTTAAGTAGCTGATTATTCTTTTTTAAATCATTATAAATACGAGCCTGATATTGGCTGTCATTTTCATAAGTTTTAGTTTTTACATCATAAAAACGTGTCGTTGCCGCCGGTTCAGAGTTCCCTTGCGGGTTGCCTGTAATACCGCGGTGTAAATGATAGCTATGGCTTGCGATTTCAACAAACCCGCTATCTTGCATTTCTTTGAGCTCACCCCAGCTTAAGATTTTATCACGTGGAATTTCTTCACCCGAAAAATCGACTTTCTGCCCTGCTTTTGGCTCTAACCATGAACCCACTACCGCAAGTACCACTGGGATTTTTTTAGCTTTAATAACAGGATATGCATTTTGGTAGAAAGACTGATAACCATCATCTACAGTTAATAAAACTGGCTTGGTTGGAAGTGCCGCCTTGCCCTGATGAGCACGGATCAACTGGTCTACGGTAATAAAATGGAAGCCATTTTTTTGCAACCAATCGACATGCTCAGTAAATTGTTGAGTGGTGACCGCATATTGAGGAATTAAGGCATTTTTAGTATCGGTAATTTCATGATACCCAATGACCGTAAGTGTTGAAGCATCTATTTTAGGTGGATTAGCTAATGCCATACCTGACAAGCCTGCTAGAGCCAAGCCAAGCGTGAGGTTCAACAAAGGAGATGCAAAGCGGGTAATCATGAAATAGCGTCTCAATAGCAATATAGATTATTTGTGTGAAATTTAAACTTAAGAACTAAAATTCACATTTATTTAGTCCTTAAGTTCAAACTGCCCTAACAGAACAGTTTTTCAGTTCACCTTTATAATTAAATAAACTGAAAATAATCTTAAATATTTAAAAAGCTAAAATATAAATATCGAATATATTTATATTTAAAGCTTATAGATAAAGTCGAGCTCTAAACGGTTTGATTTCAATCATCGCGAGTTTTTACATCAAATAATTCAATTTCAAAAATCAAATTTGAGTTTGCCGGAATAATTTTACCCATTTTGCGTTCGCCATAAGCCAAATGAGCAGGAACCATAAGTTTACGTTTTCCGCCAACTTTCATTCCCATAATGCCTTGGTCCCAACCTTTAATCACACGGCCTGTACCAATAACACACTCGAAATAATTTCCGCGGTCAAGGGAAGAGTCGAATTTAGTGCCGTCTTCTAACCAACCTGTATAGTGAGTCGTAATTAAGGCACCTTTAACCGCTTCTTTACCTTCGCCTACTTTTAAATCGATAATTTCTAATTCAGTGATCATAATATTCCCGTTCGTTTAATTTCACAGCTCAGACTTGATCTTTAGTCTAGCAAGTGAATTTGTAAAATTTGTTGCGCTTTTCAGTTTTACTGTAATTGGGTCCACACGACATTCGCTTGGCCCTTGTCACTTAACAAAGTCCATTCGTTGTCCATAACATTTAACTGAAGCTGCATGGTACGCTCACAAAGCTGCTCTAACTCTGCTGTACTTTCAGGTGCTAGCTGCCAAACTTGAACATTACTCAATGTTTTAATTTTACTGTTTCTCTTCCACCAATCTTCAACTTGTGAACCATAAGCGACAATTGCCACAGTTTTACAACGGGCACTGGCTTTTTTCACTTTATCTTCAGACGGTAAACCAACTTCAATCCAGGTTTCTAACTGTCCTGTTAAGTCTTTTTGCCAAAGTGCAGGCTCATCGGTTTCAAAAAGGTCTTTGGTAAACTCAAGGCTATCACTTGCGAAACGTGCAAAAGCCATGACACGAACCATTAATCGTTCTAAAGTTTCAGAAGGATGTAAGGCAAGCGTCAGTTGATAATCGCCATAAATATGGTCATCCATATTGGCAATATTCAGATCTGCTTTATAAATTGTTGCTTTAAGCGCCATAGTTAATATGTCCAAAAATTTGGCGCTAAGAATACTCGATTTTAATTAAAAAATTATAGAAAAAACTCAGTAATGTAAAACTTCTTATCCTCTCCATTTGCATCTTATTTCAAAACATCTAACCACTTTCAAAGTTGGCGGGCTTTTTGCTTGAAAGGGGTTGTATTCCTCTCTTGATTTGATGACTTATGTGGCAAAAACTTAAACGTAGTTTATTCCTACAAGTCCTCTGCGCTCTCTTCCTCGGTATTGCAGTAGGTCTTGCTTTTCATGATTTCTCCCTAGCTTTAAAACCTCTTGGTGATGGTTTTATTTCCCTCATTAAAATGTTGATTGCCCCGATTGTATTCTGTGTAGTGGTACTGGGAATCTATGGTGCAAACGATATTAAAAAAATGGGCAAAGTCGGTGCAAAAACGATTCTTTATTTTGAAGTGGTCACGAGTATTGCTTTAATTTTGGGAATTATTGTTGCTTATGTCTTTAAACCGGGCGTCGGTATGAATATCGATATTACTCATTTAGATGCTAAAGATTTAAGTACCTATACTGAACGTGCTCATGACATGCATACAGGTTCAGAGTTTTTACTTAATATTATTCCGAAAACATTTACTGCCGCTTTTGCTAACGGCGATATTTTACAAGTTTTACTCATCGCTATTTTATTTGGCGTTTCCCTACTGTTAATTCCTAAACATTTAGCAGAGTTGGTCCGTCAAGCGCTTGAAGCTTTTTCGGAAGTCTTCTTTAAAATTATGGGACTCATTATTCGCTTGGCACCGATTGGTGTATTTGGTTCAGTTGCTTATACCACTGCAAAATTTGGATTAGATTCACTCCTGCAACTCGGTTATTTAGTTTTACTCTTTTATGCGACTTGCATTTTATTTGTTGTCATTATTTTGGGTTCAATTTTAAAACTCACCGGACTGAATATCTTTAAATTTGTCGGCTATTTTAAAGATGAACTCGCTATTGTTTTAGGGACAGCCTCTTCTGATTCCGTTTTACCCCAAATCATGAAAAAGCTTAAAAACTTGGGAATTAAAGATTCAACAGTCGGTCTGGTTATTCCTACCGGTTATTCTTTTAATTTAGACGGCTTTTCAATTTATTTAACATTAGGCGTGATCTTTATTGCACAGGCCTGCAATATTAATCTCTCCATGCACGACTTACTGGCTATTTTATTAGTTTCGCTTATTACATCGAAAGGTGCACACGGCATTCCGGGGTCAGCCTTAGTGATTCTTGCTGCAACACTTTCTGTAATTCCAAGTTTACCTGCAATTGGTTTGGTACTTTTACTATCTGTAGACTGGTTTATCGGAATTATCCGTGCCTGCACCAACTTAATTGGTAACTGTGTAGCGACCGTAGTCATTGCCCATTGGGAAAAAGACATCGATCATGCACAAGCGAAACAAGTACTTAATATAAAAAATTAAATCTCTCATAGAGAATATTGAAGTACTTCAATGTTCTCTATTGTTCAATTCTGCAAGCTAATAGTTCAGTTTCAAATGCCAGCCAGTCATGTTCATGTTGGCTAATCATTTCAATGCGGTTATCAATGCCCTCTTCACCAGACTTATAGTTAAACTGCTCAGGATTAAAGTTAAAGGTTTTCCATCCCTGATCTGTATTAAAAATTCCCTTAATACGTAGCCAGTCTTGTTGAGCACACAACACATCGAGCAAAGCATAAAACTCAAATTTCCAACGCTTAGGAAATTTCCAACCCGCGACCATATAACCCTGCGCCGACTCGACATAATGATAAGGCAGTTGGTGAATTTCTTTTGCAACTTCGGCTTCAGTCATTTGCTTTTGCAGCTTGAGTAAAGGCTGTATAGAGCGTGCAGTTAAACGCGCAGGCACATCAATTTGCGCCAGTTCAAGTTGACCATGTTCAGTCTTTAGCCATTGTTGCTGATAAGGTTGGTATTCTTCTTTAAGCTCAACAAGTGCCTGTTCATCTTCAAAAGTCATGGTATCGGCATGAGAAACCACCACAATCTGTGCAGCTTTTAATTGGTCTTCATATAGGTTTTGCTTGACCCAATTGGTGTCATGCAAACAACTACCATCAACCACAGTCACTAGTGCACGCATAGCTAAGCTGTTTTGCCAATGTGGTTCCGTTAACTGATCAAATAATTGCGAAGGGTGTCCAAGCCCTGTAGGTTCAATAAAGAGTCGGTCTGGCTTTTGTTCACTTAACAAGCGAGCCAAAGCAATATGCATAGGAAGTTGGCTACTACAACATAAACAGCCGCCCAATAGTTCTTTGACTGCATAACCTTGATCTTGAGGTAGGAGTTGTTGATCGACTCCGATTTGCCCAAATTCATTCATTAAGACAGCCCACACTTCATCTTTCGGTTTCTGACTTAATAAATGTTGCAATAATGTCGTTTTCCCTGCCCCTAAAAACCCTGAAATAATATGGGTAGGAACAGTTTTTTGGGCAATCAGTTTCACAAGCGGCTCAAATCAACAAGGTTTAAAAACTAAGAAAGGTATATCACTGTTTAAGTAGCATGAAAATAATTTTTCACTTTGAAGATATACTTTTCAATTATCAGGCTAAACCACCAAATATGTGACGTGCATCTCATCAATTATCTAAATTAACTTTAGAAAAATAATAATTAAACGAAATATCCTATTTAAGGACATTCACAATTCATGCCAGAGTGTTTTGTTTACGTAACTAACTTGCTTTTTTTTTACTCAATACGAAATATTCTTTCACATTTTTAGCGCTCAAGTAGCGCTTTAATTTTACAGTAGACGCACATAAACGGACGTTATATTTCATATTGTTAAGATAGGCGTAATAGATTGTTAAGTTAATTGATGTAATCCCAAGCTCGGCTTAGCATGTGTCCTAGCTTAATCATTCAGCCCTATATGTTCTATGTAGGTCAGAACGATTAGGTTTGATTTATTTTTTAATGAATTTAAGGATGCCATAAAATGAAATTAGCTAAAACTTTACTCGCTACTACACTAGCTTTAACTGCTGCTTCAACTTTCGCTGCTTCTAAGCACGACCAAGCACATAACACTGCTGGTGAAGAAAAAGTTGTTGTTTCAACTCAAGAGCAAGCAAACACTGCAAATGCTGCTTCTGACGCTGTAGGTTCTGCTTCTGAAGCTGCTCCTGCAACTCGTTAATTATCTCTGCACTCTCCTCCAAGCTCAGAGATAATTTTACTGAAACGAAACAGGACGTTAAATTTCGGTGAAGAAAAAAGATCGAACCATGCTGCGGTTCGATCTTTTTTTTAAGAAGTTTTCTTATACATGCTGCAAGAAGGGTTATGATTCTCTTGTAGACGCAACACCTTACGATGTTCAGCCGCTTCAAATCGGCAACGTTTCCACTCGGTATCTAAATTTAATTTAGGCACTTCGCGTGGTTTACCATGCTCATCAACCGCAACCATAGTGAAATAACAGCTATTGGTATGACGAACGGTACGCTTTTGAATATTTTGAGCTTCCACACGGATACCCACTTCCATTGAAGTACGTCCCACATGGTTCACACTCGCTAAAAATGTAACGAGTTCACCTACATAAATAGGTTCTTTAAAATTTACTTTGTCTACAGACAACGTTACGACATAGCTGCCTGAATAACGACTTGCACAAGCATAGGCCACTTGGTCTAGCAACTTTAGAATTGTTCCACCATGAACATTACCTGAAAAATTTGCCATGTCCGGTGTCATTAAAACTGACATGGTTAATTCTGACTGATCGTCAGTTACGGTTGTCATTTCATCTAATGTAGGCATGACTCAACTCTGTCTCAAACAAGCTCAGAAAACATTATGGTTGATAATTCACAAAAAAAACATGCTTAAATCCACAACATAGCATCGTATTTTTTAATATTGTTAATTCTTTTTTTGAACGAATATTTTTTAAGCTATTATTTTTGATAATTTTTTAGTTTTTCTTAAATAAACAGTTATTGAGCGGTCAAAAATAATCAAAAGATGCTATGCCATTTTGTTCCATTTTAAATGACATAGCATCGTTTTATATGAGGTTCGCTATACTTTATGGATCAGTCCGGTAACGCCATTAATAATCATATCAACAGCAATCGTACCGATTAATAAAGCAGATAAACGCCCGACAATATCGAAATAGCGATCGATGTATTTTGCATGTTTGTAACGCAAATGATCATGTGAAAATTTCATCAGGATCAAAATACTGCATGTTAAAAACATGGTAAACCCGATCACAAGTGCCGCAGCACCAATCGACATTTCAATACCTGTCACCACAGCTGCACTAATGGTACCCGGCCCAATCATAAAAGGCATAGCGATGGTGCCAGCCAAATGTTCTGGTGCACCGCGCATTTCACCAATGGTATCTGCACCCTGAAACACATAGCGGTAACCAATCACCAAAAAGATAAGACCACCAAAAATCTGGAAAGCCTCAAAGCGTACATTCAGGTATTTACTAAAGATTGCTTCACCGCCCCATGCAAACAGCATAAAGACGATATAAGCAATCAAACTCCCCTGAATTAAAGCTTTGTTAAATACCTTGGTTTCTGAATGGCGGATGAGGCCAATCATATAAATGCTCATTAAAAAAGGATTGAGCAAAGAGAAAAATAAAGCAAAAGAATGCAGATATGGTGAAACCATGCATATTCCCCTTAAGCTTGTGGATCTGGGAATAATGGACGGTTCCCAGGGCTAATACGATTAATATGCAAGAACGTCATATGTCTTTCATATTTATCTAAAATGTCATTAATAACCTGTTCTTTACTGTAACCAACAAGGTCGTTGTCTTGAGAACCTTCATAAAGATAGGTTTCGAGACGGTAATAGAACTGTTTGCCTCGTTTTACACGCTGACTAAAGTTAGGCGCGCTATAACGGACAGGCCAAATCTGATAAACGAAGTTTTGCTCTTCTTCCAAATGAATAGTGATATCGAGGTGATATAGCGCCTCTTCATCTTCAAGTGGTGTTTGTTGCACATCTACGTTCATACCTTGCTTAATGAGTTCATCGGCAACAGCTTGAACGGCAGGTTTGCAAACGGTATCGAGCATTCGTCTGGTTTCAGTCGTTCCCGGATGATGCATAACCCGAGTCAAACGCTGTTTCCAATTGAGAATATCGACGTTACCCACCACAGGTGCCGCGTTCATACTTCGACTGGCATGCCTATAGTCTTCAAGCCTGAGCGACTTATAAAGCCCCGCCATGACAAGGAACATCACGAAACTAAACGGCAGTCCCATAATAATGGTTGCATTCTGCAAAGCGGTAATCCCGTTGGTCATCAGCATAGCGAGTGTTAATAACCCAATGGCAATTGCCCAGAACACGCTTAACCAACGCGGCGCATCATTATCAATATGGGTAAGCTTGGTCGTGAAGTTACCTAAAACCAATGCCCCCGAATCGGCAGAAGTCACATAGAATAAAAGGCCCGTCACTGTTGCGACTGAAGCAATAAAGGTAAAACCCGGGTACTGCGCTAACAGGTCATAAAAACCATGTGCCGGATTAGATAATACCGTTGCAGCTAAAGTCTGGTTGCCTTCAAAAATAACACTGTGCAATGCACTATTACCAAAAATGGATAACCACGTTAAGGTAAATAACAGAGGAATAATTAAAGTCCCGCACACAAACTCACGAATAGTACGGCCTCTAGAAATACGGGCCAAGAACAAACCTACAAATGGCGACCAAGCAATCCACCATGCCCAGAAGAACAAGGTCCAACTGCTCATCCAATCTTTAGGTTGCTCAAAAGCAAAACTTTGTAAGGCTAAGGTTGGGAAGCGAGTTAAATAATCACCAATATTTTGTACTAGCGCATTGAGTAAAAACTCGGTATTGCCCAAGAACAAAATAAACAGTAAAAGACCAATCGATACATAAATATTGATTTCAGACAAAATCCGAAGGCCTTTATTCACCCCAGATGTCACTGAAATAATACTAATACCGACTGCAATAGCAATGAGTGCAAACTGCATCCAGATATTCTCTGGCAGTCCTAATAAAACATGTAAACCATAGTTCAGCTGTACCACGCCAATTCCGCAGGTGGTCGCAATACCAAAAATTGTCCCGATGACGGCAGCAGTATCTACACTATGGCCGATGGCCCCATTAATTCTGTTCCCAAAAATTGGGTAAAGTGCAGAACGAATGGTAAGCGGCAAGTTATAGCGATAACTGAAATAACCAAGGGCCATGCCAATCAAGGCATACATACACCATCCGGTCAAACCATAGTGAAACAGCGTCCACACCATACTTTGGCGTGCCGCTTCATAGGTCTGACCTACGCCGATAGGCGGCTGCATATAATGAGATAATGGCTCGGCCACCGAGAAGAACATTAAATCGATACCAATACCTGCCGAAAACAGCATGGCAGACCAACTCAGTAAACTAAACTCAGGCTTTGAATGTTTAGGGCCAAGTTTAATCTCACCATAGCGTGAACAGGCAATGAAAATTACAAACACCATATACAGCGTTGCAGCCAGTAAATAGTACCAGCCAAAGGTTGAAGTTACCCACGCAAGGACGGTGTTAATGGTTCGATTTGCGAAATCGTTAAATAAAAAAGTAACGAGAGAAAAGATTAAAATGATTAGAGCTGAAATATAAAAAACCACACGGTTAAGCGGGTCTTTTTTAGATTTAGATAATGTTAAATCATCAACTGCTCTTGGATTATCTGTTGCCATACAATCCTCAAGGAATAGAAGAAAAATAAAATATTCAATTTAGTCTTTTCACTATTTAACAATAATGAAAAGACTGCTTTGAACGCAAAAAATATAAATAAATGTGATGAACCAAGGTTATAAAACCTCGGTCACTTTGTTCTGGTCACAATTCGATGGAATAGAAATGTCTTTTGAAATAGCTAACTGCTTTTTCGCAACATTCGGGTCAAAATCATCTTGCTTTAGGGCTTTGGCTAGACCAAACATATAAAGCAAAATAATCACAGAAAATGGTAAACCACATAACACCACTGCACTTTGCATGGAGTTAAAACTACCTGCTAATAATAAGCCGATACTTACAATGGTAATGACCACAGACCAAAAGATGCGTAACCAGATCGGTGAATCACTATCACTGGTGCCCCCTTTCGAGGACAAATTGGCGATCATTAGTGTACCAGACCCAACCGGTGTCAAAAATAAAACGAAACAAATTACAACAACAATCCCGGCAATATACGGATTAAACGGGAGATATTCGAGTAATTTGAATAATGACAACGCAGGGTCACTTAAAACCATATCACCTAAAACTTTCTGTTTTTGATTGAGAATTAAATGAATTGCAGTATTTCCAAAAATCGAGATCCAAGCCAAGGTAAAACCTAATGGAATGAGACATACACCCAAAACCACTTCTCGAATAGTTCGGCCTTTGGAAATGCGGGCAATAAACATTCCTACAAAAGGTGCCCAAGCAATCCACCATGCCCAATAAAACACAGTCCATGAACCCAACCAGCCACTGGCTTTTTGGTTGTATAAATACATATCAAAACTTTTACCCATAAAATTATTAAGGTAATCGCCCGTATTTTGCACAAGACCATTTAACAAATGGTTCGTCGGTCCTGTTAAAAATACAAATAAGAGTAAGGCATAGAGCAAACGTAAATTAATCCGTGATAACCATGCCAAGCCTTTTTCAATCCCGACCACTGTAGTGACTGTCGCCACAAACATCATGATTAAAACTGCAGTAATTAAAGTTGCAGAGTTATCAGGAATTTCAGGAATTAAATAACAAATGCCTGAAACCAATACCAAAGCACCAATACCTAAGTTGGTCACCAAAGAAATTACGGTTGCTAAAATACCAAAGCCATCGACAAAATCACCTACCAGACCATGAACTCGCTCTCCAAAAATTGGATAGAGTGCCGAGCGTAGTGCGAGTGGTAAATCTTGTCTAAAGGCAAAATAACCTAATGTCACACCCAGCAAGGCATAAAGCACCCAGCCATGAATACCCCAGTGCAAAAAGCTATAGGTCATGGCATTGCGGGCGGCCTGAATAGTACCTGCCTCACCTTCTGGCGGTCTTAGAAAATGGTCAACAGGTTCAGCAACACCATAATAAAGTAATGCGATACCAATACCTGCCGAAAACAGCATTGAGGTCCAAGCCAAATAACCAAACTCAGGTTTGTCGTGGTCTTTTCCTAAAGGAATCTGTCCTACTTTTGAGAAGGCAAGCCAAGCCACAAAGCCTAAACACAGCACAATCACCAACATGTAATACCACCCGAAAAAGTGGTTTACCTGCTCTTGCACATAGGTCAGCCAAAACTGACTTTTTTCTGGAAACAGCACAAATAATAGGCCAAAAATGCCGATACTGACTGCCGAACTCCAAAATACAAAACGATTTAACCGAATATGGTCTGAAGAATATCCATCACTTTTCAACACCATCTTATTGCTCCTTGCAATCGGTGTATTTTTTCCAAAATAACGTGATAAGTACCGGACTTATGCGCATCATCCTATCCGTAAGAACTTCTGATTCTATCTCTTCTACCCCGAAGTAAGATTCAAAAATTCATTGATTTTTACACATCATACTTGTTATTGATTGAACGTTCAATCAATAACAAGTATGATAAAAAAAGTGCTATGATGCTCTGCAAGTTAACATGCTGAATTTAAAGCACCCGTAAAAGTGCTGATGTGGACAATCATGACAAAACGCAGAGTAAAACCAGAGCATGTGCGCCGTGAAGAGATTATGAACGCTGCACTCGACGTAATTTATGAAGTGGGGTTATCCAATACCACCATTGCACAAATTGCAAAAAAAGCCGAGTTGTCGACCGGTATTGTCAGCCATTACTTTGGCGACAAACAGGGGTTAATAAATACCTGTATGCAAGAAATGCTCAATGTTTTACGTCGGAAAACCGAACAATACAGAGCAGAAGCAGATTCGCATCCGGAAAGCCAGATTAAGGCAATTATTGACTCTAACTTTGACATTAGTCAGGTAAATGAAAAAGCAATGCGGGTCTGGTTAGACTTTTGGTCTGCAAGCATGCATGTACCGGACCTGAGCCGTTTGCAAAAGATTAATGATCAACGCCTGTATTCCAACTTGAAGTTTTATTTTCTCAAGTTAATGGATGAACAACAGGCCAGTGTTGCCGCAAGAGGTCTGGCAGCATTGATTGATGGATTATGGCTACGTGGCAGTTTAAGCCGTCACAATGAATTTGACAGCGAACTGGCCCGTTCCATTGCTTACGATTATGTAAAAACGCAATTGCAATTTGCGAACAAGCCTTTGCAGGAGAGACAAAATGAGTGATGTACAAGTTCATCAATTGTATATCCATGGACGCTACGTTGAAGCAACCAGTGGTAAAACATTTAATAGTATTAACCCTGCCAACGGCGAAATTATCGCGACTCTTCAACAGGCATCTGAACAAGATATTGAAGCTGCTGTAAAAAGTGCCCAACAAGGACAAAAAATCTGGGCAGCCATGACCGCTATGGAGCGCTCACGTATTTTACGCCGTGCTGTCGATATTCTCCGTGAACGTAATGATGAGCTTGCCCGTCTTGAAACACTCGACACAGGTAAAGCTTACAGCGAAACATCTACCGTCGATATTGTGACTGGTGCAGATGTACTCGAATACTACGCAGGACTTGCAACAGCTATTCAGGGCGAACAAGTTCCGCTTCGCGAATCAAGTTTCTTTTATACACGCCGCGAACCTTTAGGCGTAGTTGCAGGTATTGGTGCCTGGAACTATCCAATTCAAATAGCTTTATGGAAATCTGCCCCTGCCCTTGCTGCCGGCAATGCCATGATTTTCAAGCCAAGCGAAACAACCCCACTTACTGCATTAAAACTTGCAGAAATCTATACAGAAGCTGGTTTACCAGACGGCGTATTTAACGTGGTACAAGGTGCCGGTCGTGAAATTGGTCAATGGCTCACAGAACATCCTGTGATTGAAAAAATCTCATTCACGGGTGGCGTAGAGACTGGCAAAAAAGTGATGGCAAGTGCTGCTGGCTCTACACTAAAAGAAGTGACTATGGAGCTTGGTGGGAAGTCGCCACTGATTATTTGTGAAGATGCTGACCTTAACCGTGCCGCAGACATTGCGGTTATGGCGAACTTCTTTAGTTCAGGTCAAGTATGTACCAACGGTACGCGCGTATTTGTTCCAAAATCACGTTTAGCTGACTTTGAAAAAGCGGTTGTAGAGCGTGTAAAACGTATTCGCATTGGTGACCCAATGGCTGAAGACACAAACTTCGGCCCGCTCACTAGCTTCCCTCATATGGAAAAAGTATTGTCTTTCATTGAGTCAGGCAAACAACAAGGCGCTAAAGTATTAATCGGTGGCGGTCGTGCGACCGAAGGCGAGCTTGCCAAAGGCGCTTATGTACTACCGACTGTATTTAGCGACTGCACTGACCAAATGGCGATTGTTCAAGAAGAAATTTTTGGACCTGTCATGAGCATCTTAAGCTATGAAACCGAAGAAGAAGTGATTCAACGTGCCAACGACACGACCTTTGGTTTAGCTGCCGGTGTGGTCACTCAAGATATTAGCCGCGCTCATCGCATTATTCACCAAATTGAAGCTGGTATTTGCTGGATTAACACTTGGGGTGAATCACCTGCCGAAATGCCAGTCGGTGGCTACAAGCAATCTGGTGTGGGCCGCGAAAATGGCTTAACCACGCTTGGGCACTATACCCGTATCAAATCTATTCAAGTTGAACTTGGCGATTATCAAAGCATTTTTTAATGCCTCAATCGCTCTAAAACCTTCAACCTAAATCACATATGCCGAGCAGTCTTTATAGATTGCTCAGGCAAACTGTTAGTAAAAAAAGGATAGTTATGAATATTAAAGAATATGATTACATTATTATTGGCGCAGGATCTGCCGGAAATGTACTCGCTGCGCGTCTTACTGAAGACAAAGATACCACCGTTTTACTGCTAGAAGCAGGTGGACCAGATTATCGCTTGGATTTCCGTACACAAATGCCGGCAGCTTTGGCCTACCCTCTTCAAGGTCGTCGCTATAACTGGGCTTATTTAACTGACCCAGAGCCACACATGAACAACCGTCGTATGGAATGTGGTCGTGGTAAAGGCTTAGGTGGCTCATCTTTAATTAATGGTATGTGCTATATCCGCGGTAACGCAATGGATTTAGAACAATGGGCGACCCATAAAGGCCTTGAAAACTGGACTTATGCCGACTGTTTGCCTTACTACAAAAAAGCCGAGACTCGTGACATTGGTGGCAACGACTACCATGGTGATAGCGGCCCTGTATCAGTGGCTACACCAAAAAATGGCAACAACGTGCTGTTCCATGCCATGGTTGAAGCAGGTGTACAAGCAGGTTACCCACGTACTGACGATTTAAACGGTTATCAGCAAGAAGGTTTTGGTCCAATGGACCGTACGGTTACGCCTAAAGGCCGCCGTTCAAGTACCGCACGTGGTTATTTGGATATGGCAAAAGGTCGTCCAAACCTCACTATTTTAACTCACGCGACGACCAACAAAATCTTGTTTAATCAAAAGCAAGCAATTGGTGTTGAATATATTATTGGTGCTGATCAAAACAACTTGCAACGTGCCTTGGTTAAACGTGAAGTATTACTTTGTGCAGGCGCAATTGCGTCACCGCAAATTTTACAGCGTTCAGGTGTAGGTCAAAGTACCTTCTTAAAATCAATGGACATTGATGTGGTTCATGATTTGCCAGGCGTGGGTGAAAACTTGCAAGATCACTTGGAAATGTACTTACAGTATAAATGTAAGCAACCCGTTTCTTTATACCCTGCTTTAAAATGGTATAACCAACCTGCCATTGGTGCCGAGTGGTTATTCAATGGTACAGGTATTGGCGCAAGTAACCAGTTTGAAGCGGGTGGATTTATCCGTAGTTCGGATGAGTTTAAGTGGCCAAACATTCAATACCACTTCTTGCCAGTAGCTATTAACTACAACGGTAGTAATGCAGTAAAAGAACATGGCTTCCAAGCACACGTGGGTTCAATGCGTTCGCCTTCACGCGGTCGTATCAAACTTAAATCGAAAGACCCGTTTGCGCATCCAAGTATCTTGTTTAACTACATGTCGACTGAACAAGACTGGCGTGAGTTCCGTGATGCAATCCGTATCACGCGTGAAATCATGCATCAACCTGCTCTTGACCCATATCGTGGTGATGAAATTAGCCCGGGCAAACATTTGCAGACAGATGCAGAGCTTGATGACTTTGTTCGTAACCATGCAGAAACAGCTTACCACCCGTCTTGTAGCTGTAAGATGGGCGAAGACGAAATGGCTGTTGTAGATGGTCAAGGCCGTGTACACGGTATGAATGGTTTGCGTGTAGTTGATGCCTCAATTATGCCGCTGATTATTACCGGCAACTTAAATGCAACCACCATTATGATTGCCGAGAAAATTGCAGACCAAATTCGTGGACGCGAAGCGTTACCACGTTCGACTGCACCATTCTATGTAGCATCATAAAATCTTAAAGGGCATATTTCTTATGCAGGAATATGCCCTTAATCTATTATTTATAGCACTCATATTAATAAGAAGTATGTATGACAGAAAAATAAGGTCATGCAAGGATATTAATTACATCAATAGGTCATAAATTAAAAATTCACCTATTTTTATCGAAGCATATCCTTCAAATGGCTTAAGTTTAACCAAATTTATTTTATTAATTTATTTTCAATTACTTACAATAAAATTAAAACTAAAAATAATCTTATAAAAGTTTAATTTGATCAAATATAAATCATATTTATGATTTTAATAGAACCCATTTATTATAAAAATTGTATTGTCAATGCAAAATTAGTCTAAAATATAGAGTGTTTGCGATAATCCCAAGTAATTTTTCTTTTTTCAAAGTTCTCTGTTTTGGAGAATTTTACTTTCGCATTTATATCCGTTTTGTCTGGATACGCTGTCTAGGTTTCCTCACACCTTAAGTGACTCAAATAACTTATTTTAAGGTCCCCCTTACATGAAAAAGTTTTTGAAATACCTTCTGGTATTAATCATTCTTATTTTAATTGCGGGTATTGTTTTCTTGTTTAGACCGATTGCGTCAAAACAAGTACAAACTGCAAAAGATGAGCCAGTTGTTGATGCTGTTCTTGTTGGCGGCGGTATCATGAGTGCCACTCTCGGTACTTATTTCACTGAGCTTGAACCGAATTGGCAAATTCGTATGTTTGAGCGTCTTGACCAAGTTGCTCAAGAAAGTTCAAACGGCTTTAACAATGCCGGAACAGGCCACTCTGGCTTTATGGAAATGAACTATACCGAAGAGAAAAACGGTAAGATGGAAATTGCCAAAGCTGAAAAAGTTGCTTCTCAGTTCGAAGTTGCTAAACAGTTCTGGTCATATCAGGTAAAACAAGGCGTTTTAGCTGAACCAAAAACATTCATTAACCCAGTTCCACACATTGCTTTCGTTTGGGGCGATAACGTTAAATTCTTAGAAAAACGTTATGCTGCCATGATTCAAAGCCCGCTTTTCAAAGGCATGAAATTTACTGAAGACCCAGCTGTAATTAAACAATGGGCGCCTTTAGTCATGACCGATCGTGATCCAACTCAAAAAGTTGCAGCGACTCGTATGGAAGTTGGTTCTGACGTGAACTATGGTTCAATCACTAAACAATTAGTGAATCACTTAAACCAAAACCCTAACTTCAAATTACAGACTTCAACTGAAGTGACTGGCATCAGCCAAAATGATGACAAAACTTGGACGGTGTCTTTCAAAAATTTGAAAACTGGTAAAATAGACCACGTTAAAACGCGTTTTGTATTTATCGGTGCAGGCGGTGCAGCGGTTAAATTATTGCAACTTACTGGTTTACCAGAAGCGAAACAATATGCTGGCTTCCCTGTAGGTGGTGAGTTCTTAATTACTGACAACCCAGCAATTACTGCTCAGCACACAGCGAAAGTATATGGTCGTGCGGAACTTGGTGCGCCTCCAATGTCTGTACCACATATTGATACACGTTATATCGACGGTAAAAAATATGTATTGTTTGGACCATTTGCAACGTATTCAAACAAGTTCCTGAAAAACGGTTCTCAACTTGACTTACTTGCTTCAACAAACAAAAGCAATGTTTTACCAATGACCACTGTTGGCTTGGAAAACCTTGATCTTGTTAAATATTTGGTGAGCCAAGTGATGATGTCAGATGAAGACCGTCTCAATGAACTTCGTAAATACTACCCAGATGCGAAAGCTGAAGACTGGCGTTTAAGCCAAGGTGGTCAACGTGTTCAGATCATCAAAAAAGAACCGGGTAAACCTGCAACGCTTCAATTCGGTACAGAAATCTTTGCGTCTAAAGATGGTGCTGTAACTGCATTGTTAGGTGCGTCTCCGGGTGCTTCGACTTCTCCATACATCATGCTTAACTTGCTTGAAAAAGCTTTCCCTCAGCAAACTGAAGGTAAGTGGAACCAGAAGCTTCATGAAATTGTGGTTTCTTATAAACAAGACTTAAGCAAAGACCCTGTGTTACTCGACAAAGTTCGTCAGTACACAAGCTCTACACTTGGCTTGAACTATACATCTCCGTTCAAAGCTGCAAACGATGAAACTGCTGCTGCCCCTGTTGCAAAAGCAAACTAAGTTTGACGATGTATAAGTAAAATATCAAAAGGATGAATTTCGATTCGTCCTTTTGTTTTTTAAGACTTCTGTTGAAATATTTAGACTTGCCATGACGCCTTTAAAATCATCACCTCGCCTCTTACCGTTTTGTTTTAAGCTCGTGCTTGTTTTGCTACTGGCTTATCTTTTGTTAAGCGGGTTTTATATGTGGATGATTGGTGGTACAGCCATTTATGTCAGCTCAGCCGTGTTATTTGTCATTACTGCCTATTCTTTTAAGCTCGGTAAATATCAAAAACTGTGTTCTGTTTTAAATGTGCTCATAAGCGCACTCGCGTTATATTTCAGCACGGCTCATCTATTTTTCTCCCCTATCCAGTTCTTTATATTTTTACCTGCGCTATTTTTTGTTGTGTTGGCTTTTACTCAAGTAAGTAAAGTTCGTAGTTTATCTAAAGTACTCATATTAATTAGTTTATTGATTTGGTCAGGCGTACATTTTACGCAGCTTGAACAACTTAAAGCGTATTATCAAACACAGCATACTGGTGAAAGCTGGCAGCAATACGGCGCGCTATAAGACTATTTTTAATTTTTATGCTTCATGAATATCTATTTTCTTTTTCACATGAAGTTCATCAGTAAAACTGAACAGCATTTACAGAATTCCTTTTAAGAAAAAATATTCATAACAATCTAATTTATTTAGAAATATATCGAGCATATTAGCGATTGAATAGCATTCATCTACACGCTAGATTAGCTGAATTATTTTTCTCCCTTTACGTTGTAATTTATGAAAATTTTAGATGGCGGTTTAGGCCGTGAATTGGCTCGCCGTGGCGCTCCGTTTCGTCAACCAGAGTGGTCTGCGCTTGCACTCATTGAAGCACCTGAAACAGTAAAAGAAGTCCATCTCGACTTTATCAACGCTGGTGCAGAAGTCATTACAACCAATAACTATGCGGTTGTGCCATTTCATATTGGTCAAGAACGTTTTGAAACTGATGGCGTGCGTTTAATTAAAGTTGCGATTGAACAAGCAAAAAATGCAGTTAAAGAAAGCGGCAAAAATGTCAAAATCGCAGGCTGTTTACCACCATTATTTGGTTCTTACCGCGCCGACTTGTTCCAACCGGAACAGGCTAAAAACCTTGCTGAGCCAATTATTAACACATTGGCACCAGAAGTAGATTTCTGGCTCGCTGAAACTCAATCATGCTTAAAAGAAGTTGAAACAATCCATGCGTTATTGCCACAAGATGGTAAAGACTATTGGGTGTCATTTACGCTGCAAGATGAAATTAAACAAGAACAAGCACTCCTTCGTTCAGGCGAAAATATGCAGCAAGTGGCTGATTTCATCAAACAATCAAATGCCAAAGCGGTGTTGTTTAACTGCTGCCAACCTGAAGTGATCTTGCAAGCAATTAATGAAATTAAAGGACTCATTCCTGAGTCTGTGCAAATTGGTGCTTATGCCAACGCTTTCCCACCGCAAGATGAAAGCGCTACTGCTAACGATGGCCTTGATGAAATTCGTAAAGACCTAGATGCTCCTGCTTATCTTGCTTTTGCCAAACAATGGCAGCAAGCAGGTGCAAGTTTAGTGGGCGGTTGCTGTGGTATTGGACCAGAACACATTGCTGAACTTTCTCAATTTTTTAAAGAATAAATACCATGTCTGCTGCCAAAATCGGATTATTGTCTCTTACAGCGCTGGTATTTAGTTCTATGGTGGGGTCAGGCGTATTTAGCCTCCCCCAAAATATGGCTCAAGTTGCCAACGGCTCTGCCCTTCTTGTTGCATGGCTCATTACCGGAGTCGGCATTATTTTCTTGGCTCTCTCATTGTTGCATTTAACCCGTCAACGACCAGATCTAGATGGCGGTATTTATAACTATGCACGCGAAGGCTTTGGAGACCTGATCGGGTTTTGCTCGGCGTGGGGTTACTGGTTGTGTACTACCATTGGTATTGTCGGTTATGTAGTGATTGCCTTTTCAGGTGTCGGCATGTTTACCGACAGCAAAGACCACGTTATTTTTGGTGAAGGTAATACGCTCTACTCACTGATTGGATCAAGCATTTTTGTATGGCTGGTGCACTGGTTAGTAAGCCGAGGTATTAAGGAAGCTGCGATTGTGAATTTACTGGCAACCATTGCCAAAATTATTCCAATGGTGGTCTTTATCTTCTTTACTTTTATTGCCTTTAAGTTTGATTTGTTCAAACTCAACTTAAATGACTTCTCTTTAAAAGTTCCCCTTTGGCAGCAAGTAAAAGACCTAATGCTCATTACCCTTTGGGTATTTACCGGTATTGAAGGTGCGGTAGTTTTATCATCACGTGCCAAAAACCGTCATGACATTGGTAAAGCGACTATTTTAGGTGTGTTGCTGGCATTAAGTTTTTACGTCATGGTCACAGTATTAGCTTATGGTGTGGTGAGCCGTGAAGCGCTTGCAGGCATGCACAACCCATCAATGGCGACTATTTTGCAGCAACTCATCGGTCTACCGGGTACCATCATTATTACTATCGGCTTGATTATTTCAGTTTCATCGTCTTATTTAAGCTGGACGTTATTTGCCACTGAAATTCCATATTTAGCTGCAAAAAATGGTGCTTTCCCGAAACTATTTTTAAAGAATAACCAAAATAATGTGCCGATTTCATCACTATGGCTAACTACTATTGTGGTGCAAGGTTCTTTGATTGCCGTGTATTTTTTTAATAAAAACTACACTCAGCTTTTATTGATTTCATCGGTAATGATTTTGCTACCTTATTTTCTGGTATCGGCTTTTTATCTTAAAGAATCTATTCGCCACAAACGCACGCCGCATATTGCCATTGCAAGTGTCGCTTCAATCTATGCACTTTGGTTGCTCTATGCAGCAGGTTTAGACTTACTGTTGTTGTCTGGTGTGTTGTATTTGGTGGGCTTGGTTATTTTTTCAATCAGCTACTTTGAGCATAAAAAATCGCTCAAAAAAAAACCAGCTTAATTAATCACTTCAACCACTGTTGAGCTATTTCAGCAGTGGTTTTCTAAAAACAAAAAATTCTATTTTGAAGGCTGTGACTGCTTTAAATGCAATCGTAAAATACGGCGTAATTCTAAAATTGCCTCAGGGCTAGTTTGAATCGAATGCCCACCTTTAATAATCAGCTCCGACTGCTCCCCACCCAAATGTGAACTTTGATACGGCACAATCCCATCGCTCATTTTTGACTTATCTGTCGTACCATTTATGTTGCCCATAATTGAGTGATAGACCACGTTGGACGATGGCTGAATGGCTTGGGTCAACTGCATAAAGTTAGAAGAGCGACTTAAATTACTCGCTCCATTTTCAATTAAGCCTTTTCTGAGTTTGGTATTTTTCTCATCTCTCATTTCAACGGCAATAAAAAAGTCGGCAGGTAAGCGAATAATACGGCGAGCAATTTGAGTAAACCATCGGTCAGCATAGTCAGTACCATGATGCGGCGCCGAAACAAAAACAACTCGATTAAAATAGGGCAAATCTTTGAACTGAAAACGCTCACGAATAACCGGATTTTCTTTTAAACGCTTTAACTGTGCTTCATTCATTTTTTGCATGGCTAAATCAGAAACATCTGCATCGCTTACTAGCAAGCGGCTAATCACTCCGCCCATACTATGTCCAACCAATACGGCATCATGTGCGGCATAACTGTCTTTAGCAACGTTTTGAAAAGCCTGATTCAGCAAAGAATAAATCTGAAAACGACTTTCAAAAATCGGCATATTGGTTGAATAAAACACCTGCCAAACTTGGTAGTTTTGTCTTAATTCGGCATCACCCATAATGTCATTGGTTAGGCTCACCCATGCCTCTGGGCTGCTTGCCAAACCATGAACAAACACAATAATTTTCTTATTCGGGTTAAAAGGTTCCAGCATATATAAATGCGGCATGATTAAATTGGCTTCTTTATTAATTAAAGACCAATAACCTGCCGCACCTAAATTATATTTCGATAGCCACAGCCCATAAGGAGCCGAATAGTTTGCAGTCAGTGGATAGTCTACACCTTCAATTTTTACACGGTCCTGTCGGTATGGGTCAAACATGGCAATTTCTAACTCTGCCCCATCAATGACCTGATCGGCTGTGGCCTTCTGTTTTGGGTAGGCAATGGCCGTGACTGGAAAGAAACGTGGTAAATGAATATTGGGATTACTCTGGTGAGCGTAAAAAGCGTCGGGGTCTAAAATAAAACCATGATTTACATCATGCTCCTTACGTCCCACAATAAATTCCGCACCTAAACCATCCTTACGGTTGACGGTATTAAACCCTGAAAAGTTCATGTTATAGCTAGAGCGAAAGGTATCGACCTCAATATGTTGTACATCTACCGCATGATCAAAGTTAACGTGGTACTCATGCCCATCTGCTTTCAGTAAAGGTGGGAAATGAAGCGTATTTAAATGATTAAAATACGTGGTCATGAGCTTCGACAAGGCGACGTTATAAAAAATACGTACCTGATTTTGTCGATGGTCAAATACCCGATCAAAAGGTGACTCTTCAGAATCAAACAAATAGACATAGCTATAGCGCAAGCTTTTATCAAACAACGCAAGCTCTTGCTCAACACAACTGTTACTTTTAAGAGTGGCATTGCACTGGCTACTACGCCCGACATCTAAAGCTTTTGCCAAATAAATTTCACTCAGCGCAGCATAGCGTTCTTCTCGACTGCTATTTTCAGACAACCCCTGAATTTTACTTAAACAGACATTAAAGTTTTGCAAACAAGACGTTTCACTTTCTTTGACCAAATACAGCAAGTTTTGGGTTTGATGACTTAGAGTATTGTCGGTCAAAATGCTTTCATTTTTACTTTTTAAAGCGCTGCTTAAGTTACTTTCTTTTAAATGAATGACCTGACAACCGCTCAGCAGTCCCATTATTGTAAGCACTAAATAAGGGCCGGATTTTGTCATTGTGCATTCCTTTATCGAATGTATTTCCCCACCTATCATTATGCCTGTAAAGCTGTGCCTGAACAATTTCGGCTCAGCTTCGATTGGACTTTATTTAGATAATAAAATTGACCGTCTATTTTATTAAGCTTGTTTAAACTTCTGCTGGGAAGCCAAATAAGAAAAATAAAGGATAGGTAAAATAAAGGGCGCTACGCTCCAAAAGTCAAAATAGACATAGAGTACCGCCCCCATCAAAGCACCTATAACAAAGCCAATTACAATACTGGCACTTTTAAGCAAACTTGCCCGATTGGCAGCATTATTATTTTTAAGCAAGTTAGCAATATCAATCCCAAGCTGGGTAGTGTTACCTGTCATCATGGTACTTGGGCTAATATTTTTAATGAGGGTTTTGCTTGATGTATTACGAATCGCCAAAGCAATTAAACCGAGGCCACCAGTGATTGCAACCGTAATCGAATCGGCATTTTTAAATGGCTCAAAGTAAAGCCCAGCAGCCATAAAAGCAAAGAGAAAAATAGCTTCAAATAAAAATAAATAAGACAGCGTTTTGTGTTTGGTCTGACTACGGTCAATTAAAAGTTTGGTAATAACTACCGTCACAATAAACAATGGAATAGCCGCAAGTTTAATCCATAAACCTGCACCACCCTTCACCAACGCAGCCCCGGCCAATACCAAGTTACCCGTTACATGCGCAGTAAAAAAACCAAATAACGCGATAAAGCCAATGGTATCAATTGCCCCGCCCACCATAGTCAATAAAACAGGATCTCGACATATTGCCCACGTACTTTGTGTTTCTTGTTGAATTGAAGTCTCTGGCATTACCTTTCCTATCAAATATTGGTTTTTAATTAGAAAATTTTTGTCAGAAATTTAATATAAATTCCATTCATTAATAACAACAGATCTTAATGTAAAAACCTAGCTGTTCATTTTAAGACAGAGTGTATTTATACAAGATACAATGCAATTGGACTTTTTATTTTTAAAGATAAGGGATTTTAAATGCATCACTAAGATGCATTTAAAAAGTTCTCTGTTAGTTGAGCTTTTTCATAAGCATTAATAAACTGCTTTTGCGGTATTTCTTGTTTAGGGACACTACAAGTTACTTTCTGTTCAGCAGCTTTTTTATCCCACCCTTCACCACTGGCGCTACGACGTGACTCATAAACTTTTCTCTGACGGAAATAACTAAATGGTTCTACATTACTTAAAAAGCCATATTTAGAGTCATGAACATAATTTAAATAGAATTTTTTAATATCATCACTGACATTTGTATTCCAACTCTCAAATTGCCAATCTTCTACACCAATCATATATTCATAGGCAGTTGAAACCGGTGAAAAAACTCTAAAAATATTAAAACCATCTTTTTTCGAAGCGGTTGCTTCTTTTAGTTTCATCAATCTTTGCATTTCAGTTGCCATATCGGATGGACCAACTGGTATAAGTTCACGATATTTATTTTCCTGACGTACACGCTGACTAACAGAAAGTTCATTTCCAGCACGTGCAATCGTACCGTAGGCACCGTAGTAAAGTTTCATACAACCTTTAATCTGATTTTGAATACTTCCTTGGCTTGGTATAGCGGCTTTTACTGCATCATAATATTTTTGAGAATCTGGTTGAATTTCAAACTGCTCAAAAATTTCGGAATGTTTTAATTTCAACTCATCATAGCTATACATTTTGACACCTGCTTGTAAGGCATCCTCTAGCATATGTTTTAACGGAATTCGGGCAAAATTGTCATTTACTCCTTGGCTACCTGGTTCATAACCACCACCCACGTCAGAATGTACTCCGGGATATACCACTTCTTTCCAATTACTGTTAGCTAACTTATTGTCTTTATGAATAACATCAACAGGGAAAGCAAAGCGCAGTTCATTACCAGCGATATAATGTGAACAGTTTTGAACCCGCTCATCTACAACCAAATCACGTTCTAAAAAAGGTAAGCTATTACTTAAATTTGTGGCAGGCAAGCCAAATGAAGCAACCGTATCAAAAATTCCTAAAAACTTAAATTCAATCGGATACTTACCTTGACCATACGTCAGCCCATCACAGTCTGATTGACATTGCCACATAAACTGATTTGTAAATGCACGGGCAAGTGCAGCGCCCCGTGAAAAACGAGCTCTTTGTACTTATTACTTTCTATAAATTTTAGAAAATTAATTAATGCTAATTTATCTTTAAAGTTAACTCCTATCCCATACCGTGTAGGATTCTTGGCGCACTCAGACTCACTAGACTGTGGAAAACGAGCAAATGCTGTATTCATATTTCCTTTTTCTTCAAAACTAAACTCAACTTTCTCTAGCTTTATTAAATCTTCTTTAAATTTCCGAAAAGATGGATGGATCATAAACCTCGATGGTTGTTTTTTTCTTTTTTGATTATCTTTCAATTGCTTAACATAAACATATTGACCATTTTTTAATTTAAATTCATGAGCATATATACGAGTATTAGTTTGTGTATACCCTAGCTCTGTCATGAGCTCATCAATTTCTTTACAAGATAAAAAAGTCATTTCACTTAACCTACATATCATTTTGAGGTATTTCTAACGAATCAAGAAACAAAATTCTAAGGAAGAAACAGCGATACTATAAAAAATAAAATTAGCTGCGATGGAAGGCTACTCTAAGTCGATATAAAAATTAAGCTTCTGTTGCGTACGAGAACCTTATTTTTAGTAATCTATTTTTGCATCACGCCAAAGCCATAATCATAAGACCAAGTAGGCACTTCATCTCTATTGTAAGGTGTTAAAGATATACGGCAGCCTTGCTCATTGGCAATTTGGTACTCATAACAGTAATCTTTCATTTGTTGTGGATCGAGAGCTAACCATGCTTGTGGCTTAGCAGGAATTTCTTCGAACTTCACTAGATCCCATACCAAACCATATTTTGGATATTTTAAAGTTTTAGTCGCTTTTTCATCAAAACCATAAACTTGTTTTTTAACAATCAAGCTATTAGTCCACTCAAACATATAGGTTTCTTGATAGTTACGTTCTCGTAAAGGCGTTAAATTATAAATATTCTCTGTCATGATACTTGCATCTACATCCGACCGAGAAAATAACTGCTCCCCTTGATCATTAAAATAATTTTGGCAAAAATTTCCTATTTGTTGATCATCATGTTTTGCAAATAAACAATTTACTTGATCAAAACGCAAACGGGCATTAATGACTAATTGAGATTGATGATCCCATGGTAAAAGCTCTTTTAAATCTTGAGATGAATAAGTTGATGTTACAGATGAACCATACCCTTCATAGCCAGGATATACAAATACAGGTCGACGCTGCTTACTTTGCTGCTTAAGTTTTTCAATATCGCGTCGCTCACAATAACGATAATTCCACTGGGGAATCATAATATTGGGTTGTTGTACTTTTTCTAACCGATGACGATTAACTCGGCCTGCTGTTTGTACAATTGATTGTACACTTGATGCATCAATAATAGCCCAATCAAAATCATGATCTCGCCCAACTTCTTCCACTGGTGTTGCAATCACAATAAATGGAATATTTAGAGAATTAGATTTTTGAATGAGGTCAATGATTTCATCATCTTGCTCAATCTGCTCATTACCAGTTTTTCTTTTTTTACCGTCTTTATGACGTGTTAAAAGCTGATCTAAACGTTGCTCTTTATAAAATCTTGAAATAAGCCAGTCATTCGCATGATAACAAGCTATTTTTGCCTCAGGTAAATGATCTGATAAAAATTGGGCAAGTCGAATTGCATGTTTAATATTGGCAACCCGTATAAGCCCCAAAGAAATTTTCTTTTCGGTCTTTTTAAAATTCCATGCATGCTCTTGATGAAGTTGCTTTACTCCTTCCAATACCGACTGTTTCCACGATAAAACTGTAGTTTCAGGTAACGAAAGTAACTGAGCCAGTCGATGGGTAGGCTTAGAGAGCAAGTGAACTTGTAAATTATCTAAATGCTTTTGGTAGTTTGTATTAAATTCTGATTTTTGATTTGATCTTTCTAACCAGACCTGTGGTTTAAGCTCATTATCAATAATCGCAATGATTGATTTTTTCTCGGTACCATAAAGGGCTGCCCGCATTTGCATACCCGACTCAAAAGCCCGATGAATTGTTTTGGCAACTGTAAGTGATAAGGTTGCCGACGAACAAATAACATTTCGACCATACATTGCAGCTAACTGAACTAAACGTAAAACAGCGATCAATGCTTTAGGTTCATAGCCATCAACTTCATCTAAAATCAAGTCGCTACTCATCACTCTAAGTAATGCTTTAACGTGATGTCCTTGTCTATGTGGCTCACCTGCTGCAATCAGATAATCAATGGTTGAAACTAATAATGGCGAAGCAAGGATTGTAGTTTCCTTTTGATCTAAAACTTTATGTCCATTTTTTTCAACCGTAAATAATGGATGTAACCACTCAGGTAAATCACAGTCCTCACCCCAAGCATCAAAAATAGGTTCTGGATGATTTTCATCTTCATCAACAAACTCAATTTTCTCTTTACTTTGATCGAATAAAGTCTGAGTAACAGTATCTCCAATAATTACGGCGATTTCATCTTCCGATAGATTCATCGACGTTTTAAGTGCATGCCCTGTCTGCAAAGTTAAAGAACGCAAATTAAGCGCAATCGCTATTCTTGGGTCATCTGGTCGTAAAGTACAAGCGGCACGCAAATTCATGCGGGTTTTACCACTTCCAGTCCCTGCAATATTGAATACCAACGCTGGTGTTTCAGGATGCTTCTGTATATTTTTTTGCAATGCATTTGCTGCGATATTTTGCCATTGGAAACGTGGGTGAGTTGTTGGCTGACAAATATATTCAACTGTTTGTTCAGATAGGCCAGATAAACTCAAATCAGTCATCATTTGAACTGCAATGCGTGAAGCCCGATCTCCGACTTGGTGTAAATGCCATTCTAGTGGTTGATCTTGTAATTTGGCTTTTTTGTCTTGGTCTATAGTTTTAAGCTTTGTATTTGCAAATAACGATACATTTTCAGGCTTTTGCAAAGAATATTGCTGGGCCGAGATAATATGATCGGCATGAATGAGTGCTGCTCGTGAATGTAGTGCTAAAGCCTTCCAATATAAAAGCTGGTCTGTTTTTTGTTGTGGTATTAATGCAGTTAAACGCTGCATACGTTTTTGATGGCTTTTAAAAATAGAGTCTGGCAATTCACCAGCACAGCTCATTTGTTCACGGCTTGGAACTAATGTACGGACATGATTTTCATAGTGAGGTAAGGCTAATGGATCATTTTTTAAAGTTTCTTCAACTCCTAATAAACCATGATGTGTAACAACTAAATAATCGACTGCTTCTAATTCATTTTGAATTCCCTGTTCAATTTCTGGTCGATCACCTAAAGTAAATTTATCTAAACCTTTATCTAAATTTTTCCAAGCAAGCTGCCAGTCCCATCCATTTTTTCGGAGTTGTTGTAATAGTTTTAGAGACAGCCACTCATGTCGAATGTCATCTCTAATTTTTTGCCCTGCCATTTCTGGACTTAATTTGTTCTGAAAATGTTGTGAGGCCTTACCGATATCATGCATGTCCCCTGCTGCACCTGCCAACAAGCTACTTACTTTGACCCATTCATCTAGCATTAGTAGTTTTTGTTGTTTTTTGGTCGATGCAACTGGATATGCACCATCGTTTGCAAATTTATGCTTTGCCCCTACAACCCATGCAAGCTTCATTCTGCGTACACCAAAATTAATGTAAGCGGCCACCGCAGTTTGTCTGGTGGCTACTTTTTTTAATGCGCTACGAATTTCTTTTAAACCTTCCATTGTCATTGGTGCTTGCCAAGATGAATGTCCTGTACGAATAGCATAGCTATCCAAAATCGCTCGAGTTTTCTTTAAAGCTCTTTTTTCACAAGCAGAGATGAGAATGACATGCATAGTTTATTGTTAAAGTTCGAATGTAATAAAAATATAATATTTTGTTTTAAAAAGAGAAAGTTTTTATCAGCTTAATACGGCCTTTTAACGACAAAACATGTCGTTTTAAATTTTGAAAGAGAAATTTTGAATCATCTGAGCGATGATAAAATTCGATTGGATTCGATGAGCCTCTTTGAATGTTTTCTAAATCATCTATGCGATGAACAACAGTACCAATCATTTCATAGGTCGTATTATCAATTTCTAAATCATCTATGCGATGAACAACGTTATCGCCGGTAATGAGCCGCTTAGTTTCGTTTTCTAAATCATCTATGCGATGAACAACAGAAAGCGAATCCTTTTTGCAACAATCCCACTTTTCTAAATCATCTATGCGATGAACAACTCATGCCCGTCCACTTGCCAGCCGTCCTGTATTTTCTAAATCATCTATGCGATGAACAACTTCCACAACGACGCCGCCGTGTGTTCGTTATCTTTCTAAATCATCTATGCGATGAACAACCAGCGCCTCAAGAACATGCAGCTTAGCCGGTTGTTTCTAAATCATCTATGCGATGAATAACTCTCCACCCCGAATTCGCGAATAAACTGTTCTTTTCTAAATCATCTATGCGATGAATAACCTTCATTACTGGGCAAAGACTTCACAATTGAATTTCTAAATCATCTATGCGATGAACAACTAGTGCACCATGCTCTTCACCAAGCTTTTGATTTTCTAAATCATCTATGCGATGAACAACCAGTAAATTTAGGTACGGCACCGACTGGCGCATTTCTAAATCATCTATGCGATGAATAACCAATGAAACCAGAACAGTTTATTCGTGAGTTTTTTCTAAATCATCTGGGCGATGAATAACTTCACTTTCTTTTTAGAATCAAATACACGATATTTCTAAACCATCTATGCGATGAATAACAAAGACTCAATAATCATCAAGCCGAAGGGCTATTTCTAAATCATCTGTATGATGAGCAACAAACCTAATGGCCGTGACACCTATAAGATTATTTTCTAAATCATCTAAGCGATGATAGATACATAAAAATTAATAATAACTATTAATTTCTCAACCATCTCAGTTGATGGATTAAGCATTTAGTATAACTCTTAATTGAAATCAGTAAAGTATATCCCTTAATAGTTATATATATATTTTATTTGACTTACATATTAAAACTATATATTTTGAATACTAAATGAACATAAAAAAGCAGATACTTAGCCGTCGAAAACTTCATATCTGCTTTTGTCCGTTTCCAAAGCTCTATAACTTAAAGAAGGACTATCCAAATGATAGCACAACATTTTAAACTTTTGTCTCATACTGCTATACAGCAAAGCGTAGGTCTACTTTCAATCATTATGATTTGTGAGGAATAAAATCTATGTCTAAATTCATTATCAATCAAAATGTTCAAGCAAATGGCGATTATGAAGTTCACAACCTAACAACAGGTTGCTCATTCATGCCATATCCTCAAAACAGAGTAGATTTAGGTGAGCATTTGAATTGCTTTAGCGCAGTTTTAGCAGCAAGAAGAAGATGGCCTAATGCTCGAATCAACGGATGTTATTACTGCTGTAATGCATGTCATACCAGCTAGAACTCTATTTAAAGCCGATATTTATGAATAAGGTCAGCTTTATTTAAATTAATTACTAGTCACTTTAATGTTCAAAACACTTGGCGACAATTTATGACGCCAAGTGTTTCTTCAATACTTTCATTTTTCAAATAATGTGTTAAAAATTGGCTAGATAACAAAAACGGGGAAGATAATGCCTGAACCACAAACTGATATTTTTATAAACGCTTTAGAAGAATCGGTACACTTTAGTTTAAAGACGATTAATTCCAATATTGAAAAAGGTGGAATTCGTTTAAGTAATCAACAAGCACTTGATTTACCCTATCTCAGTGCTCGAACTTTATTAAATGAAGACTTCCTTATTCCAACCGATTATCAGGCAAATGCAGGTAAAACGGCTTCTATTTTTAAAGTCGTAAAAGCAGCCATGACTGATAATGATATCAGTTCAGAAGAAGCTGAGTTTCAACAACAAGTGGAACAACTCAGACCATCCATTTCATCTATTTTTAATGAGCCGTATCAAGCAGGTACAGAAAACATTGATATTCGTATGCGCCAGCTTTTAATTCCCAAAAATGGTGAATACGTTTCAGTAAGCCCACTTACTGCTGCTGGTGTAAATTATCTGGTGAACCAAGAAGTTGATACTGTAAATGAATTACGCAAAGAAAAAGACAGTGAGTTTAACCGCATTCAAACTGCTGTTTTTGGCATAGGCGGAGCCAATCCACAGAATGTGGGAAGCCTCGTTCGTTCAATGCAACGCCCTATTACAGTTGATGCTCCTCAAGCAAGTGAAAAATTACGCCAAGCCTTAGCGATTTTCTATAACGGATTTACGATACGACTATCCCGCAAAATAAAACTTCTTAATGGAACTAAACGAGCAAAAGAAGCAATTAAAGAGTGGTCAGAAATTTTAAATCGCCAACTTGTTATTACCGCAACGAATACTATTCAAAATTGGCATGACCTCGAGATTTTCGCTCCTTCTACTAATCGGGATGTACGAGATCAGGAAGTGGTTTTCCTGAATATTCTTGCTAAAGATGTATTAAGACAAGCGACTTTCCAAAAATATATTTTAGAAGAAGCTGAAGCAATTCTACCAAGTATGGAAGAGATTGAGCGTCCTTCATTTTGGGTTCATCCGAGCCTTTCGTTTGTTTTACAAGGTTTGATTGATCCAGAACTAAGAGATGATAACTGGAGAATAAAGTTCTCTGATTATCTTGCTAGAAAAATTACCAATGAAACGTTTGATATAGAAATAAATAATGAAACTGTAACGATTAGCCTAGATAGCAATTCAGAAGGTTATATCGCCCGCCGCTTACGGGAGATTGTTCGATGAGTCGTTATGTCGTTATTCCCCGTATGCGAGTACAAAATGCAAATATGCAAACCAATGGCGTTTTATTAGGTGGCGTACCTTTGTTTGCAGCCAATATGTTTGCACATCATTTGGCAAGACAATTAGGCACTCAAGATGAAGGCATTATTTATATTCATCATGACCAACAACGTTTAGGTGGGCAAGCCTATGGCCGCTTTACGCCTGCTCAACGTCGTGGTGCCGTGTTTATTGGTAAAAAGGACTATTCTTCTAAAAATAAATATGCGTTGTCTTTACAACCAACTGCATCTTGTCATTTAGAGTTTAGCCTTGTTATCAAATTTTCTAGCTCTCGTATTAGTCCAGAAAAACTAACAAACATACTTAAACGTAGCCGTTTTGCTGGTGGACAAATTATCGAGTTTTTAGAAATTACGACACATGCTGAAAATGAATTAGAAACAGCTTTAAAGAAAATCAAAACTGGGTTTGCCATTTTAGATCGACAAGATTTGCTTATTGAATATCAGCAACGTAAACAAATTAATCGAGTTCAGGCATTTACCCAACTGTTGGCATTAAAAGTAGATGCGCTTAGAACTTTCTTTAATGACCAAAATTTAAGTTGGATATCGGCAACTAATTTGGGTTACGCCCTACTTGAGCCACTCACAGACCAACGAGCTGGTATTCGCCAAGCACAAGATCAGGAAACGACAGCCCATGCCTATGCAGAACCACTTACAGGCATTGTTCAGTATTTTTCTTTAGGCGAGATTCTAAGGAAAAATACCGAGACTGAGGATGACACTTGGCATAACTTGCAAAAATTATTGTGGACCTACCACTGGCCGCAAGACGACATTTTTCTTTTAAAACAAAATTGCATCAATGCATAACTCACTTTTAAACATAAGGATTTTTTCACATGACAATTTTTAAGAAATTACCGGGTAGCCTTTCTTTACAACGCGGTACAGTGGTGAGTGATGGGGCTTTTTTTAATTTATTTGAAGATGGTAAACACGAACCTCTACATGTGATGTATCACGGTATTCGAGGGACTCAAAACGTAGCAGGTAATAAAGAAAAAGGTGCTGCAACAGGCAACTCTCTTGCTCGTGAAGTCACCAATATTCAGCTTACCGAATCTGCAAAATTACAACCTAAAGCTAAACTTTTGGTGAAATGGGACTTTCGTTTTATTGACTTGAGCTATGTACTGTTTGCAAGTGCGTCTAAAGCTGGTGCTGACAAAACCGAAGAATATAATTTCCGCCAAGCTTTCTTAAATTTTGTAAATCGTGCCAAAGAAAGCGATGGACTTAAAGAAGTTGTGCGTCGTTATGTACGTAATATCGTGAATGGCCGCTGGTTATGGCGTAACCGTATTGTCTCTGAAAGCATTACCATTCAGGTGACTGCTCAAGACTACCCTGAAATATTTAGCTTTGATGCTCTTTCTTATAACCTTAAAAGTTTTGATCAACCGTCTGAACAAGAACAAAAACTAGCAGACATTTTATTAAAAGGGATTACGGGCGAATCAACCAATGCTGCCTTACATATTGAAGCGATTGTTGACTTCGGAATGGGTGGTGTAGAAGTTTTCCCTTCTCAAAATTACTTAGAAGATAAACCAAAAGGTTTCTCTCGATCTCTGTATCAATTAACACCGAAAAAACCAGACCACCAAGCAAATGACAACCAATATCTGGGGCAAGCTGCTTTACGTGACCAAAAAATTGGAAATGCTCTAAGAACAATTGATACTTGGTATCCATTGTTTAAAGAAAACGATGAGAAACCAATTGCGGTAGAGCCTAACGGTGCAAACCTAGAAGGTCAGATTTTCTATCGCGTAGGTAAAGACAAAGTTTCTGCATTCGATATTTTAAAAGAAATTGATGAGCTTGATCCAAACAGCGAAAAAGGTATGTTCCTAATTGCTTGTTTAATTCGTGGTGGCGTGTACTCCGAGGGTGAATAATCATGGATGCCAATTACTATCTGGATATCCGTGTTCTTGAGTCATCAGACGATACGGATTTAAAACTTGGTCATATTCGTAATCAAATTTACACCGTCATTCATGGTGCTTTTCGGAAACTGCCTGCGCATTACGCTCTTGCACTAGAGATATCTGATAAATTGAAAGCGAAGCAGGAACAATTTGAAAAAAAACATGGTCGTTCGGCTAAACCAAACTTTGATATTTTGCGAATTTTTGCAGAAAAACAGGATGAGTTAGATGAGTTAATCGAGGCAATTAAAGGACACTGGAAAATTCGCGACTATACCGTTTTAGGTGCCGCAATTCCTGTTCCTACTGCCAAAATTTCTGGTTGGAAAAGTTATCGAAAGTTTCGTATTCCAACTCTGAAATCTGAACGTACTAAGCTTTCCCACCAAAATGAACCTTTAAGAGATAGACGCTTAAAAACAGCCAAAGGAATGCCCTTCTTTCAGGTGGTCAGTAGTACAGGTCATGGTTTTACAGTCATTATTGATGTTCAGGAGAGTGAAAACGCGGGATACGGGCTGCCAGATAGCTATGGGCTTGCCCGTAAGGAAAGTCCTTTTGCTCTACCCGTCTTTTAAGGAAATATAATATGAGTCAACTCCGTCAAGAACGCAGCCGCCCACTTATGCTTTCAAAGCGTGCCTGCGTATTTTACCTAGAAAAAGTTCGTGTCGTTTTAAAAGATGATCGAATTGTTTACTTGACGGAGAACTCACAACCTGTGGAATATTTTTATAATATTCCAGAGAAAAACACCGCCTTTTTACTACTTGGCAAAGGCAGCTCATTAACAGATGCGGCTGCCAGACGTTTAGCGGAATCTAATGTCATGGTTGGGTTTTGCGGTTCCGGCGGTTCCCCTTTATTTTCATCATTAGACTTAACATTTTTAGCGCCCAAAGTGAATATCGCCCCACTGAATATATGCAAATTTGGATGAGAGCATGGTTAGAAGATGACGCACGCTTACTCATGGCAAAAATATTATTACTTGAACGTATTGCCCTCGTATCACAATCATGGAAAAAGAATTTTGATTTGATTCAATCTGGTATTTATATTGATGAAAATGCTTTAAACACGTTCAAACAAGATATTGATCGCTCCGAAAATCAACAGGAATTACTTGCAGCCGAAGGACGTTGGGCTAAAACGTTATACAAACAACTTGCTAAAGGCTTTGGAGTTGAATTTATTCGTGATGAAGGAAAAAACTCTCACGATACTATTGCGGATATAGCCAACAGCTACCTCGATCATGGAAATTATATTGCCTATGGCTATGCGGCAGTTGCTTTAAATGGGATGGGAATTAGCTTTGCTTTACCTATTTTACACGGTAAAACACGTCGTGGAGGTCTAGTCTTTGACCTAGCGGACCTAGTTAAAGATGCTTTTGTAATGCCAATCGCTTTTACATGTGCAGCAAAAGGATTAAATCAAAAAGAATTTCGAATGCAGCTTATTGAAACATGCCAAGACCAAGATATTTTAGATTACATGTTTAGCTTCATTACTGACATATGTAGTAAAATCAAATAAAATCATATATTTAATCTAAGTACCTCATAACGAAGTATTTTCACTCATTAAAAACTTATATAATTGATTTTAAGAGTTTTGTTTTAACTTAACTCTAGTTCTTCATCGCATAGATGATTTAGAAACTAAACGTTTACCACTTGCAGTTGTTGTTACTGTTCTTCATCGCATAGATGATTTAGAAATACAAGGCCAATTGGCGTGATTAAATCGCTTAGTTCTTCATCGCATAGATGATTTAGAAACAAAACACCCAACAAAGCGGTGCCGAGAACATGTTCTTCATCGCATAGATGATTTAGAAAAAGCAGAACAGGCCGCTAAAGCACTTGCGGATGTTCTTCATCGCATAGATGATTTAGAAATCTTTACCATCAGCCGTTTTGCCTGACTTACCGTTCTTCATCGCATAGATGATTTAGAAATCGCTCGGAAATGGCAGACGCTTATACAATATGTTCTTCATCGCATAGATGATTTAGAAAGTGATTTTTGTGTTTGCTCTGATCGGTAAAGTGTTCTTCATCGCATAGATGATTTAGAAAAGATGGCACTACCAGAGCTACTGATTTAGATCGTTCTTCATCGCATAGATGATTTAGAAATGAACGTCAGATCTTTGCTGACATCGAGGGGCGTTCTTCATCGCATAGATGATTTAGAAATTCAATTATTTATTCAAAAGATAACTGGTTCTGTTCTTCATCGCATAGATGATTTAGAAAAATAACGAAACCGATAGAAAGCTTTAATTTGAGTTCTTCATCGCATAGATGATTTAGAAAAGCACGCCCATAATAAGAAAGGTAACCATTTCGTTCTTCATCGCATAGATGATTTAGAAATTACTTTCCGCTTTAGTGAACTTCACCTCTACGTTCTTCATCGCATAGATGATTTAGAAAAAGGGGGAAATTTAAGAGCGAGAAAAACAGAAGTTCTTCATCGCATAGATGATTTAGAAATAGTCGCCATGTTCAAGAATATCCAACTATTCGTTCTTCATCGCATAGATGATTTAGAAAAATCGATTTTGAGGGTTTGAAAATCCCAGTTCGTTCTTCATCGCATAGATGATTTAGAAATCTAAATACTTAGATGGATTGTTTAAATTACTGTTCTTCATCGCATAGATGATTTAGAAATTCATCCATTAAGATTAGCAAGCGTTTAGCTTGTTCTTCATCGCATAGATGATTTAGAAATGCAAGAAGTTTTACGAATGCACTGGCTTGTGGTTCTTCATCGCATAGATGATTTAGAAATTCGATACGAGCAGATTGCTCTGACCATACGCGTTCTTCATCGCATAGATGATTTAGAAAATAAGCCTGAAGATGAAAAGAGATCTATCATCGTTCTTCATCGCATAGATGATTTAGAAAAGAACGGCGAAAAGATTTATTCACGTGTACGCGTTCTTCATCGCATAGATGATTTAGAAAAAGTTGATGCTGGTTCAGATGCATTTAATGAAGTTCTTCATCGCATAGATGATTTAGAAACTTCCTGTTTATCTATGAAGTTAAAAATCCAAGTTCTTCATCGCATAGATGATTTAGAAAATTACGAATTGCCGGATACATAGAATCGCCTGGTTCTTCATCGCATAGATGATTTAGAAAAATATATAGATAGTAGTAGTAATGCGCGTGAAGTTCTTCATCGCATAGATGATTTAGAAATTAAGCAATTGCTCTTCAGTCATATTGAACTGGTTCTTCATCGCATAGATGATTTAGAAATAAAGAGCTGAATATCTTCAACTATGACGAGTGTTCTTCATCGCATAGATGATTTAGAAAAATAAGCCCGCCCGAAGGGAACGCCCAAAAAAGTTCTTCATCGCATAGATGATTTAGAAACAAAACAACTCAACAAGGCCCTAAAAATGCTTGTTCTTCATCGCATAGATGATTTAGAAATCCAGTAGATAATTACAAATCACCTGAACCTCGTTCTTCATCGCATAGATGATTTAGAAAAGTACCTATTCTCTATGGACGTCGTGAAGTTGGTTCTTCATCGCATAGATGATTTAGAAAACCCGTTGGGATGGCTCTGTAACTTTCGGGAAGTTCTTCATCGCATAGATGATTTAGAAAGAAGATACAAGGAATACCAGCGACTTTGAATTGTTCTTCATCGCATAGATGATTTAGAAAATTCGCGTAAGTAAAACAGATGTATTTTGGTAGTTCTTCATCGCATAGATGATTTAGAAACATATCGTTGTCAATGCGGTGGCCTGCTGCTTGTTCTTCATCGCATAGATGATTTAGAAAATAACACGCTCTTGCATGTCTAGCATCTTTTCGTTCTTCATCGCATAGATGATTTAGAAAAAACTAATCTTACTGATAAGCGCACAGTAGATGTTCTTCATCGCATAGATGATTTAGAAATAAAAAAGATTATATTAAGTTTTATTTCAAACGTTCTTCATCGCATAGATGATTTAGAAATAATTCTTGGGTGGTTCTGGTAGTGGCATCCAGTTCTTCATCGCATAGATGATTTAGAAAAATGTAAATTCCGTCACCTGTCATGTCTTCTAGTTCTTCATCGCATAGATGATTTAGAAAAGTAACCAAAATTATCATTTTATAAACTCCAAGTTCTTCATCGCATAGATGATTTAGAAATCTCGAGAGCTAGCAGAGAACGAGTTTTTATTGTTCTTCATCGCATAGATGATTTAGAAAAGTCTGGCAACTGCTGTGAAAAGTCGATTTCTGTTCTTCATCGCATAGATGATTTAGAAAAATCTGTTATCAAGCCTGGTAGCCAAGTTGCTGTTCTTCATCGCATAGATGATTTAGAAACTTGTAACATAAGCAAGAAGGCGAAACTAGATGTTCTTCATCGCATAGATGATTTAGAAATAGACAAATTGATAGATCAAAGCATTGCGCGAGTTCTTCATCGCATAGATGATTTAGAAAAATGCAGCTTTTCGAAAAGTTCATTGTGTTCAGTTCTTCATCGCATAGATGATTTAGAAACGCAGATTTACGGATGCCTGTAACTGTCATAAGTTCTTCATCGCATAGATGATTTAGAAACTTAGTTGTGGCGGCGCGTCAATTGGCTCGTAGTTCTTCATCGCATAGATGATTTAGAAAATTTTCGGTAAACGGCGCTGCTAACGCCGTTCGTTCTTCATCGCATAGATGATTTAGAAAGCTTTGGTACGGTTATTTGTGCAAAGGATGAAGTTCTTCATCGCATAGATGATTTAGAAAAGTTGCATGGGGTATAAAAGTTACATCTAGGCGTTCTTCATCGCATAGATGATTTAGAAAAATTAGGCACAAGACAGGAATCGGAAGCCCTAGTTCTTCATCGCATAGATGATTTAGAAAAAACAGCTCGACGCGCAATATGAGTTACATGCGTTCTTCATCGCATAGATGATTTAGAAAAAATTGGTATGAAGAGCCAGTTTCGCAGTTCAGTTCTTCATCGCATAGATGATTTAGAAATAAGCCTAAATTTCCGTTTGCTCCGGCAGACAGTTCTTCATCGCATAGATGATTTAGAAATTTGATGCGGCACCTGAGTCAGAATTACTGGTGTTCTTCATCGCATAGATGATTTAGAAAACAACTGGCTCGACATGTTGATCAATCATATCGTTCTTCATCGCATAGATGATTTAGAAATAGCACATTAAATATAGTTTTTGATAATCAATGTTCTTCATCGCATAGATGATTTAGAAATTCAGGGATTTCAAAAGCTAAGCCGGTTCCAAGTTCTTCATCGCATAGATGATTTAGAAAAGATGTCGTAGAAATTCTTTTGAATCCTGATCGTTCTTCATCGCATAGATGATTTAGAAAAGCATAGTGAGCTATTGCAGCCGCTTTAGAGTGTTCTTCATCGCATAGATGATTTAGAAATGCAAATAATCGCGTAAAATATTATCCGGACCGTTCTTCATCGCATAGATGATTTAGAAAAATTGGAGTAATTAAATCGCCTAGATCAGAAGGTTCTTCATCGCATAGATGATTTAGAAAACAGTATCACTGGCACGATTTATGTAATTAAAGTTCTTCATCGCATAGATGATTTAGAAAATCTGCTGTAGTCGTACTAACCACGCTACCGTGTTCTTCATCGCATAGATGATTTAGAAAAATATTGTTATTCAATCACCGTAATAAGAAGGGTTCTTCATCGCATAGATGATTTAGAAATATCAATTAGGCACAAGAGAAGAATCGGAAGTGTTCTTCATCGCATAGATGATTTAGAAATTATCCTGGTAAAACAAGCCCATATCTTGAACGTTCTTCATCGCATAGATGATTTAGAAAAATTGGAGTAATTAAATCGCCTAGATCAGAAGGTTCTTCATCGCATAGATGATTTAGAAATGAATTCTCTCATCTGGCAAAGACATTAAACTGTTCTTCATCGCATAGATGATTTAGAAACTGATTTATACCACGTTTACGCACTTTAGCTTGTTCTTCATCGCATAGATGATTTAGAAATTGAATCGTGGAAATTAATAACACCATGTAAAGTTCTTCATCGCATAGATGATTTAGAAATCAACCTGAACACAGACATACATGTTCTGTTGGTTGCTCATCGCATAGATGATTTAATAATTTGAATCTTAAAAATAAAAAACCCCGAAACTTACGTTTCAGGGCTTTTCACGAATCTTGGTGGAGATGGCGGGAGTTGAACCCGCGTCCGCCAGCACTACGCTCGAGAATACTACATGCTTAGATATCGTCTATTGTTTTAACACCAAGTGACCCGACGAACAGGGTACAAGGTGCGATCCTCTAAGTTTGGTATAAAGCCCCGAGGCTTGACTCTATACGGACTTGTGTGCGTGCGCTTCAGTCGGGTTCCCAGACCACAAGTATTCTAGGAAGCGGACAAGCGGCCCTTAGGCAGCTAGAGCGTAAGTTTCGTCGTTTGCGACTATTTAAATGCAAATTTTATTTACGAGAGAAAATGCGCTCTCGGCATGCATCTATGAGTTTCATCACCGGCGTCGAAGCCAATAACATCCCCATGAATGTCTGAACATCATAGCATAACTAAAATAAAATGCTGTGCATTTTATCAACAGTCTGCCACTGATGAACATACTTACATAATTGAGTGTCTTTTGTCTTTTTCAAGGCCCTTATAAAAAAAGCTGCCAAAAATGACAGCTTTTTTAAGTTTGGCCTATAAAGCACCATTGCCTAACACAATCCCTTCACGGCGTGGGTCTACCCCACCTGCGTATTTACTTTGATTATTTATATTTACTTTCATAATCGTTGAAATACCACTGGTTTGCGCAGTGTTAGAGATGCCATGCCCTTTTGCTTTTAAGCCTTCAATCAGGTCAACTAAAGAAAGCTGTACATTCGAGCTATCAATATTGGTGTTTTTGCTATTGGTTGCGCCAAAGTTTACAAGCGAAGTGGCCTGCTGTGCATTTAAGTTCCAGTCCAATGCACCTACCAAAGTTTTAACCACATATTGAATGATGGTACCGCCACCTGGTGAACCTGTTGCCATATAAAATTCATCTGGCGTGGTGCCCTTAAACACTAAGGTTGGCGCCATAGTACTACGTGGACGTTTGCCCCCTTCTACACGGTTGGCAACTGGTGCCCCAGTGCTGTCATAAGGGTTCGCACTAAAGTCAGTTAACTGGTTTGACAGCAAGAAACCATCCACCATGTGGAATGAACCCATGCTCGATTCAACAGTCGATGTCATTGAAACCACATTGCCATAGGCATCTACTATCGTGAACTGAGTTGTGCCATGTTCAACAGTGGTATCCAATCCTGCCGCTGTATTGAAATTACCTGCTGGTGCTACACCCATACTTTGGTTCGGGTTAATCAGTGCTGCACGCTGCTTCAAGTAGTTTTTATCAATAAAACTTGGAATACCCTGTGCCGGCAAACGAACAAAGTCGGTATCTGCCACATATTTATCACGGTCGGCGTAGGCCAAACGCTCTGCTTCAGACACTAAATGCACGCCCATGACATCGGGCACACCACCTTCATTTTCAGGGTTTTTAGGTGGGTAAAGCGACATATCAAAGTTTTCTAAAATACCCAGCGTCTGTGCAACCGCAATCCCTCCCGAAGATGGAGGTGGCATGGTACATACATAGTAACGGTCACGGTACGTCGTACAAATCGGGTCGCGTTTTTTCACCTGATAGTTCGATAAATCCTGCAAGGTCATCAAACTTGGAGTAATTGGAGTCCGTGCTGGGTCATCACCCACGGTTTGCCCTGCTTTTGCCACAATGGCTTGCGCAATTGGACCATTGTGCAGTGCGTTTGCCCCTTGTGAAGCGAGTGCTTCAAGTGTTCTGGCATAGGCTTTATTGGTCATGGTCTCGCCGACTTTACGTGGTGATCCATCTGGGTAGAAATAAGTCGCCATTGCATTTGCATCAAGTGCTAAATTGCTTGCATTACTTGCAATGGCATCTGCCAAACGCCCCGGAATGCGAAAACCGTTATCAGCCAAACCAATCGCTTCACCAAAAAGTTGGTTCCACTTAAGTTTGCCATGCTCTTTTTGTGCTTGTTCCAATAAACGCATCACACCCGGCACACCAATCGAACGACCGCTACGGCGGGCACTTGGTACAGGCGGAGGTGAATTTGGGTCATATATATTTTGGCGAATTAAATAATATTCGTTGGCTGCCGCTGGTGCGGTTTCACGGCCATCATAAGCCGTGACTTGTTTGGTTTTGGCATCGTAATACATCATAAAACCACTACCGGCAATGGTACTCGACTGTGGCTCCACTAAGCCAAGCACGGCTTGTACTGCTACGGCTGCATCGACTGCACTACCGCCTGCTTTTAACACATCGCAACCTGCTTTTACCGCAAGTGGCGTGTTTGCCACCACCATATATTTATCTGCGTATTTAACCGTGTTACCGAGTCTATAACCCGAAGCACCCTCTGGCGCGGCAGGGTCACCATTTTGGTTTGAACCGACCACCACGCTTGAACCGTCTTGTGCCAGTTTGCTACAACTGGTCGGGTCATTATCTACAATTAAATTGGGCGGGGTTGTATTTGAATCATCCTTGGGCTGATCTGACGAGGAGTCATCTCCACATCCTTGTAATAAACCGACTGCTAATAAACTACTGAACAAAAATGAATATCTTTTATTCACGTGATAACTCCAATATATACGCCTGCCTATCCATGCAATTGCCATGCAAGCTTCTTTGTTTTCAGGTCTTCAGTTTTTTAATCTTTGATAAAAATAAAGTTTTAATAATATTAAATGATTAAGGGTGTTTATTTTGTGCTCTGTGTGATGTCTCCTTGTTTGTTATCACACTCTTTTATAACTGATTTGCCCAATTCTGGCATGCTTTATTTCTTTAAATACAGGCAAAATTTCCTATTTATTAACTCACTCATTTTGTAGTAGGCCTAAAAAAAGCACCTCCGAAGAGATGCTTTTTGATGTTTAGTGAGAAGGCATACCGCTGACCTGTTTTGGTTTTGGACACAGCCAAATCACCAGCCCTGCAAAGACAAACACAATCGCAAATAGCAAAAACACATGGTTTGCCGACATGGTAATGGCTTCTTTATCAACTAGATTTGAAATAATTCCAAGCGTCGAGTCAGCCGTAAAGCCATTTTGCAAAAGTGTGTTTTGTACTTCGGTGGTATGAAGGTTTGACACCATTTCACTACGGGCAACTTTGGCGTGGTCGTCCCACACGGTCACCGCAATTGAAGCGCCAATCGCCCCTGCCATGGTTCTTAAAAAGTTCATGAGGCCCGCAGCAGATGCAATTTCTTGCTGCAACACCGAACCAAGTGCAATGTTAGACAGTGGAATAAAGAAGAACGGTACTGCAAAACCTTGCAGGATTTGTGGCCAAGCCAGTGCCATAAAGTCGGCATCTGTGGTCCAGAATGCCCGCATTAAGGTCACAATACCCAGCAAAATTAAACCAAAGCTCGCCAGCGCACGCGGGTCATGTTTGGTCGAAAGTTTTGCCACAATCGGTGACATGGTCAAACTACCAAAGCCCATGGTTGCAGTTAAATACCCGGCCCACGTCGCGGTATAGGAAAGGTTCATTTGCAGCCACTGTGGAATTAGTACAATACTGCCAAAGAATGCGCCAAAGCCAAGCGACAAGGCCAGTACCGAAATGGCAAAGCCCCTATGCCTAAAGACTTTGACATCTACCACGGGGTGTTTGTCGGTCAGCTCCCATATCAGGAACACCACAAAACCAATGGCGGCAGTTAAAGCTAAAACCACAATGCTGGTGCTGTTAAACCAGTCACGTTCATGCCCCAAGTCAAGCATAAGCTGTAACGCACCAATCCACAGAATTAACAGACCTAAACCAACAGTGTCGATTCTTAAAGAAATGGTTTCTGTTTCAGCTACTCTTAACAAGCGCATTGCTGCTAATACACAGACAATACCAACCGGTAAGTTAATAAAGAAAATCCAGTGCCAAGACAGATTATCACTAATCAGACCACCCAAAATTGGCCCTAAAATTGGCCCGACGACTGTGGTCATTGCCCATAGACCCATTGCCTGCGCATGCTTTTCTTGAGGGAAAATACGCATAAGCAAGGTTTGGCTGAGTGGCATAAGTGGACCACCACAAAGGCCCTGCCCAATACGGAAAAACACCAACATTTCTAACGATGTTGCCAAACCGCATAGGAAAGAAAAGACGGTAAAGCCAATTAAACCAAAAATAAAGACCCGCACCGTTCCAAAGCGGCCTGCCAGCCAACCCGTTAAAGGTACACAAATCGCTTCTGCAACTGCATATGAAGTAACGACCCATGTGCCTTGTGTGCTTGAAACAGCAAGGTTACCGGTAATATGCGGTACAGAGACGTTGGCAATGGTCGTATCAAGTACGACCATAAAGTTCGACAAGGCAATAACAAACGCTGCCAGTAGTAAACGGCCACCGCTTAACTCGGCAAAAGGTGTTTGCGTTTTCATAAGCGTTTACTTCGCAGATAAGTCGACTTTTGCTTCCATCGACAAGCCAACACGTAATGGGTGTTCAGCAAGTTCTTTCGGGTCAAGTGCAATACGAACCGGTAAGCGTTGAACCACTTTAATCCAGTTACCTGTTGCGTTTTGAGCCGGAATTAAGGCAAAGGCAGAGCCTGTACCACCAGAGAAGCCCACCACTTTGCCGTGGTATTCAACATCATCACCATATAAATCTGATGTTAATGTGACTGGCTGACCTGGGCGGACTTTTTTCAACTGACTTTCTTTGAAGTTAGCATCTACATATAAATCGTTAAGCGGCACAATCATCATCATGCTTGTACCCGGTGCAACGCGTTGACCAACTTGAATATTACGACGGGTAATCACACCATCAACTGGTGCACGAATCACGGTACGTTCCAAGTCAAGCTGAGCTTGTTCTACATGCGCTTGTGCAACTTGTACATCCGGAGTCGAGGTTTCGCTTACACCCTGAATTAACGCTTCGTTTGCAGCTAAGGTGCTTTCGGCTGCCTTACGACTAGAAGTCGCTTGTGCAAGGCCGGCTTTAGCAAGCTCTAGCCCTGCTTTAGCAGTTTCAACCGCACTTTGTGCTTTGGTGAGTTCTTCTTTAGACACAGCGCCAGATGCCGCAAGCTGTGCACGGCGGTTCAGTTCTAAAGCAGCTTTGTCATAGTCGGCTTGTGCTTGAGCAACCTGTGCTTTAGCACTGTTAATTTCGTCAGCACGAACCACCACTTGAGAGTTTAAAGAACTACTGTTTGCCGCAGTTTGTTTATATTGGCGTTTTGCTTTGGCAAGTTCTGCCTCGGCTTGTGCCAACGCGATTTTGGCATCACGGTCATCAATACGAACCAGCACATCACCGCGGTGTACTGTTTGAGTATCTTTTACCAAAACCTGAGCGACCTGTCCGCTAACCATTGAGGTAATTTGCGCGGTTTCTGCACCGACATAAGCATTATCCGTACTCACCGAGTGATTTAAAAATAATGCCCAGATTGCATATAAAATAGCGGCGATCAATAAAATCAGCGCAAAGAAACCAAGAAATTTTTTGCGCTTGTTTTGCATGTTGTCATCCGAGGCAGATGTTGTTGGCACTGTTTCTTGTACATTGCTTTGTGCATCAGTCATGGTATGTTCCTAAAGATGAGTTGGCTTTGCCATCAATCTCGCACTACACCTTGTTATAGAGTTTTTATTTTTCTATAAACAAGACATACCGCATTGTCAAAGGAGACAATTTTAACGCTAAAACCTCATGATATGAGAATAAAAAAATATAACTAATGCGTTCGTTCTAATTAAATTAATGTTTATCTCAAAGTTTTTGTGAAATTTTTATCTTTTTTAATATGAAAAAAAGCGCCCTGAGCGCTTTTTAAATGCTTAAAATGCCTAGATTAATAGGCATATGAGGCAATGCCGGCAGCAATCTGTTTATCTTCATCATTGACCATGGTCATGCGCATGGTACAGCCCTTGCGGCCTAAACGTAGGACTTCGGCACGTGCAATAAAATATTTACCACGCCCCGGTGCCAAATAATCTACACGCATATCGACAGTTGCCAAGCGTGTAACCTGTTTAATGGTTTCAGGCAGGGTTTCGGGGGTTGAACGGCGATAGAGATGTTCCATTGCCACAATTCCACCAATGCTATCGAGCAAAGTTGCAGCCACACCACCATGCAAAACCTGAAAAGCCAAATTGCCAATGAGGTCAGGTTGCATTTCAACATAGCCTTCAATTTGTCCATCTACCACACGCATAATCATTCCACTATGCTTAAAAAATGGACAGCTATTAAACGCCTTACACAATTGGTTGAGAACCACATTTAGGTCAGTTTTGGCGCCTAATTGTATGTTCCCCGTCCAATTTTTCTTTTCATCACTCATACGTTGCCTAAATTTAAAAGCATGATAAACACCCATAATTTTGTACAAATCCAGCATTATGGGGCTACAATACAGCAGTCGGTTGACAGTAATGGAATATCCGCCAACCTATCCTAGTGTAATACCGAACATCGAGATTGTTATGACTTATACGTTCAATCGTCCTGCATTTCCAGCTACTCGCATGCGCCGTATCCGTAAAAATGACCAGTTGCGTGCGATGGTCAGCGAAACACAGCTCACTACCAATCACTTGATTTATCCAGTATTTGTATTACCGGGACAAAATCAAACCCAAGATATTCCAAGTATGCCAAACATTCAGCGTTTGTCGGCAGATTTATTACTGAAAAAAGCTGAAAGACTTCTGGAATTAGGTGTATCCAAACTGGCTCTTTTCCCTGTAACACCTCAAGAAGATAAAAGCCTTACCGCAGAAGCTGCATGGCGTGAAGATGGTTTAGTACAAACCACATGTCGTCTGCTTAAAAAAGAATTACCAGAAATGGTGCTAATCACCGATGGTGCACTCGACCCATACACGACTCATGGTCAAGACGGCATTATTGATGAAACTGGCTATGTGCTCAATGACGAGACTGTAGAATGCTTGATTAAACAAGCATTGAGTCACGCTGAAGCAGGTGCCGAAGTAATTGCACCAAGTGACATGATGGATGGCCGTATTGGCGCAATTCGTCAAGCTTTAGAAGCCAATGGTCACATCTATACCAACATCATGGCCTACTCTGCGAAATATGCGTCTAGCTTCTATGGTCCGTTCCGTGATGCTGTTGGCTCTGCATCCAACCTAAAAGGTGGTAATAAATATAACTACCAGATGGACTTTGCCAACCGTGCCGAAGCATTACATGAAATCGCGCTTGATATTCAAGAAGGCGCTGACATGGTGATTGTAAAACCGGGCATGCCATATCTGGATGTGGTACGTGAGGTGAAAGATACCTTTGGTATTCCGACATTCATTTACCAAGTGAGTGGCGAATACGCAATGTTAGCTGGCGCAATTCAAAATGGCTGGTTATCAGACTCAGTCATTTTAGAATCACTCATGTGCTGCCGCCGCGCTGGTGCAGACGGAATCTGGACTTACTTTGCAGAAACCGCTGCTGAAAAACTCAAGGAAATGAACTAAGTTCGCAGAGAAAGGATAACACTGCATGCATATTGCAATCATTGGCGCGGGCATAAGTGGATTAATGTCTGCGCTGGAGTTGGTTGAACAAGGCTGTACCATCAGCATTTTTGATCAACAACAAGCGGGACAAGCAGCCTCTTGGGCTGGCGGAGGCATTCTTTCTCCGATGTACCCGTGGCGCTATGTGCATGCAGTGAACCAACTCGCTCAATTTGGTAAAGCCTCTTATCAAGCATGGAACCAAAAGCTCTACCCTATTACAGGGATTGATTTTGAAATTCATGACACAGGCATGCTGATTTTTGATGAAGAAGATTTTGACATCGGGCTTTCCTACGCCGAGCAGCATCAAGAGCCGATGCAGCGCTGTGAATATTTACAGCGAGATGAGTTAGAGCAAGTCAACCCGCATATTTCCGAACAGTTCCAAGAAGCAATTTATTTCCCTGAACTGTCTAATATTCGCAATCCGCGTGTATTACAGTCCCTGATTAGCTATTTAAAACAACATCCAAATGTTGAGTTTTTCGAACACGCTGCTGTTAAAAAGCTGATTCAACAAGGTGATGCCATACAAGCTCTTCAAACCGAAGATGGTCGCAAACATACAGCAGACCATTTTGTAATAACTTCGGGCGCTTGGAGCCATTACTGGAACTCACAATTACAACTCGACATTCCAGTCGAACCCGTTCAAGGTCAAATGCTGTTATTTAAAACTCCAGCTCACTGGCTACCGACCATGTGTATGAATCGAGTCATGTACCTGATTCCACGTATGGACGGTCATATTGTGTGTGGTTCTAGCATGGCACATCGTGGTTTTGACACCTCTACCGATGAAACTACGCAGCACAATATTTTAGAAGCGTGTTTAGAAATGGTGCCTGAACTGGCCGATTTCCCGATTGTACATCGTTGGGCAGGACTCAGACCAAGTTCACCAAATGGCGTTCCGTACATTGGCAAAATGCCTGAAATGGATAACCTATGGGCAAACTTTGGTCACTTTAGAAATGGTTTGTGTATGGGCGCAGGTTCTGCGCAATTGCTCCGTCAGCTTATGCTCGGTCAACCGACCTTAGTTGATGCCAAAGCATATTCACCAGAGCGTTTGCAAAATAAAATCTTAGCCTGAGGCGAGTATATTTTCTAAAGCCATTTTTAATTGAGGATAAGCAAACTCAAATCCTTCTGCTTGTAAGGCTGTGGGTTTGACGTATTGCCCATTTAAGATCAATTGCGACTGCTCTCCTAACAAACAGCGAAAAACTGTACTAGGCGCCGACAACATTGGTTTCTTATTCAAAACTTTGGCAGCTTGTTCAACAAATACCTTTTGGGTCACATTTTCTGGCGCCACCACATTATGAATTTGAGCTGATTGAGGATGCTTAAATATAAACTCAATTGCGTTTAATACGTCTTCAATATGTACCCAAACCACAGGTTGACGGCCATGACCAATTTGACCGACTAAATTGAGTCGAATAGGAAGCAACATTTTAGGCAAGATACCACCGCCCTGCCCAAACACAATGCCTAAACGAATAATTTTAGTATTTTGCTGAGGATCTGCTAACGCTGCGCGTTCCCACTCTTGGCAAAGCTGAGACATGAAAATAGGCTGTGGTGAACTTTGTTCTGTGCACACCTCTGTCCACTTTTCTTGAGCATCTATACCGTAATAACCAATTGCGGAGCCAGAGACAATCACTTCAGGAAAAATTTGAGATTGATTAAGCCATGCATACAGTTTTTGGGTCGTATTTACACGGCTTTCAATGAGTTGTTTTTTACGTGACTCGGTCCAGCGTTTCTCACCAATATTTGCACCGGCCAAATTCACCACATAATCAATTTGACGGGTCGAAATATCTTCGAACTTTTGTACCCACTGCAAGGCAGGATGGTCAGATTTCTTTCCAGCCTGCCGTGTCACCGCAATCACGTTATAATTTTTTTGTAGCAGGAACCTAATTAAATGCGTTCCAATAAAGCCACTGGCACCTGTGATTAATACATTCTTATTCATATTTCCTCCAAAACCGAGGACAGCAGTTTTTTAATTAATATAGTTATAAAATTTAATAACGATCTAATCGTATCAGTTTTTGTGGTGAGTTATGACACATTAAACATTTTGTTTGCCATGCGCTGGGCTTGTTTGCCATAAAACCAATAGGTAATTAAATAAAGCGGAATAGCTAACATTAAAAGCATAATCACCATAATGCTTAAGAACTGAGGCTGTTTGAGGTAAAGCATAAAGTTTTGCAAAATCTCAGGGTCTTTTCTTGAAAATAAAAACAGACCAAATAAAACACCACACAAGTTATAGCCCCAAAATATGAGAGTAAAACCTAACGTAAATTTCTTTTTTTCTGATACAGTCGGTGCACGGCGTTCTTTCTTTAAAAATCTAAATAAGACAAAAATCATTGCGCCTAAATATGGAACGGCTGTTAAAATACCGCCTACACTCGCTGGTAATAGTGCTGCAATTACACCGACAATTAAGGTTAGCACGATGCATAAAGCAAAAAACCAGAGAAAGTAAGAACGTAATTTGGTCATATTTTTGCCTAATTTATGGGTTCAAAAAATAATTATAAATTTTTTTCGATTTTTTTTCATTTTTCTGTCAACCAATCCTGATCTCTTGACGTTATATAGGGTAACAAGGTCGCAGCAACCGAATACTTCCTTTGCACGGCATCCGCAAAATTGTTTCGGTGACCTTTCATTACGACTCTTTCTTCCTTCGGATTAGGTTTTGTTAGCAGCCGAAACCCTTGATGAAGTTTTTGACCGACGATTCTCTCATCACTCGAATCGTCGGTTTTTATTTTCTAGTACTTTCATTTATTTTACGCTCACCATACACAATAGTGCTTTCGTGGCTATAAAGGCTATGCGTATACTTTTTACACCATAAAAATATGATTTAAATAATATGAACAATATTGCCTATTTTGAAATCCAGTCTTCAAACCCTGCCCGCGATGCGCAGTTTTATCAAGCTGTGTTTGGTTGGCAATTTAAACTCGATGAAAGCTTACCGATTGAATATTACCGCATAGAAACACCTTCGATTATGGGTGGACTATTAAAACGCCCTGCTCAAACACCGCCAATGGAATATGGCACCAATGCATTTACTTGTTCGGTTCAGGTGGAAAACTTCGATGAGGTGGCTGCAAAAATTTTAGCGCAAGGTGGCATTGTGGCAATGGATAAATTCGCTATTCCGGGCCGCGCTTGGCATGGTTACTTTGTCGATTTAGACCACAACGTTTTTGGTATTTTTCAAGTCGATGAAGATGCAGCTTAAAGATTTTATTTAACGACTTTAATTATTTTTAATTTATAGCCACCGCCTTTTTATCGGTGGCTATTTCATATGAATTATTCAGCAAAGCTGAAGCTGGCTTCACATGTAATTGGAAAATTCACCGAATTGGCAATCATACATTCGTGATGTGCTTCTTCATGCAGTTTTGCTGCAAGCTCTTGGTCAGCACCTTTTTCTAAAACAACCTCGGGCCTTAAAATAATTTGGGTAAAATGACCACGTTTGACCGGATCTGTATCCTCCATAAATCCCAGTGCATGATCGACATAACTCACAACGTGAATATGATTGACTGCACATAGGTGTAAATACCAAAGCTTATGACAAGCAGAAGCTGACGCGACCAATAAATCTTCTGGGTTCCATCTGGTCACATCGCCTAAATAGGTAGGGTCTGATGAACCTTGAATAGTGGTCTTTTGAGGATGCTGAATACTAAAGTCTCGTTTATATGAACGATAAGATGAAGTACCTGTACCCGTATTGCCTTCCCACTGTATTTTTACTTCGTATTTATGAATAGTCATTTTATTCTCAAAGTTCATGGTTTGACCTGATAGTAACAAAGCAGCGTTTAAAGTGAACAATTTAATTCAGGTTTCATTGCGAGCTTAAATAACGAGCACTTTAAAATGTCTTGATAAAATCTCCTGCCAATTTATGCTAACGTATCTGTGTTTATTTTGGCTTGATGTCTGTTTCTATGTCCGTACATTTTCTACATACTTCTGACTGGCATTTGGGGCAGTTTTTTTATAATCACTCACGACACTACGAACACCAACAATTTTTAAGTTGGTTGCTCACTCAAATTCAAGAAAAACAACCACATGCCCTGCTTATTGCTGGCGATATTTTTGATGTCATTAACCCGGGTTCACAAGCACAAAAACAACTCTACCAATTTTTAGCAGATGCCCATCGTATTGCACCGCACATGCAAACACTCATGATTGCGGGTAACCATGACTCAGGCTACCGTATTGAACAGGTCGAACCGCTTTTAGAAAAATACAATGCAAAAACCGTAGGTGTGGTTCGCTGGAATGAAGATAAAACTCTAGATCTCGATCGACTACTTTTACCTATTTATAATCAAAATCAAGATATTGTGGCGTGGTGCCTTGCCCTGCCTTTTTTACGCTCAGCCGAAATTACGGGCTTTAACGAACATACCACCAATAGCAAAAATGCGATTGCCTATTTGCACCAGCAGCTTATTGCCGAAGCCAAACGTCGTAAGGCACCAGACCAAGCGCTTATCTTGATGTCGCATGCCCATATGCAAGGTGGGGAAACATCCGACTCTGAACGCCCTATTATTATTGGTAATGAAGAGGCGCTTTCAACGACATTGTTTGAAGATGCTGTCGACTATGTCGCTTTAGGGCACTTACATAAACCACAAAAAGTAGGCCAGCCGCACATTCGTTATAGCGGCTCACCCATTCCACTTTCTTTTAGTGAAATTAACTATAAACACCAAGTGGTTGAGGTCAAAATTGACCCTTCTCAAGATACGGACAACCGTTTGCAATTTGAAGCTGTGGAAATTCCGCGCTGCATACAATTGCACCGCATTCGTGGTGAGCTAAACGAGGTACTGCAACAACTCAAAGCCTTGCCTCACGGCGTGATTGAAAATATTGACCACCGTGAATATGTCGATATTGAATATTATAGTTTAACGCCGCCACAGCCTAATTTACGTCAGCAGTTTGAAGCAGCTCTACCACCTGACCGCTATCGTTTAGTGCGTATTTCACGTCAATATGTAAATAAAGACACGACTAATTCAAATACTACCCAGCACATTGCACTTGAACCGCCAACACCAGAAAAGCTCTTTCAAAATATCTGGGAAAAACAAGGTTACAACGCCGATGATGCGGTCTTAAAAGATTTTCTGAGTCTGGTACAAGAAGCACAAAAACATCTTGAAAATGATGCAAGCCATTAAGGATATGTCATGAAAATTTTATCCATTCGAATAAAAAATCTGGCATCGCTTGCTGATGAGCATTTTATTGATTTTGAAAGCGCACCTCTGGCCCATGCAGGTCTCATTGCAATTGTGGGGAAAACTGGCGCAGGTAAGTCGACTATTCTAGATGCGATGTGTCTGGCCTTGTTTAATCGAGTCCCTCGCCTTAAAGACAGCGATGGTAAATTAAAAGATGTTGATGGCTCTGAGTTACTAACCAACTCTCCTTTAACTGTTTTACGCCGTGGTACAGGCCATGGTTTTGCTGAGCTTTGCTTTATTGCGCAAGATCAAAAGCGCTATTTGGCTCGTTGGGAAATTAAACGTGCACGTGAAAACCCAAATGGTAAATTGCAAAGTGTGCAGCGCCACTTAAAATGCTTGACCGATGGTGTCGTGCTTGCCGACAAAGCCAAAGCAGTTGATGAAAAAGTTAAACAAATTACCCAGCTTTCATTTGAGCAGTTTACTCGTGCTGTATTACTTGCGCAGTCAGAAGTCACTGCATTTTTAAAAGCTCGAGACAGTGAACGTGGTGAATTACTTGAGTACCTGACCAACTCCAGCATTTTCGCCAAAATCGGTGAACTGGCTTTTCGTAAAACAGCTGATATTGCAAAGCAGCGTAAACAGCTGGAAGAGTTTTTAGGCCATATTGAAATTTTGTCTGATGAAGAGATTGCTGCATTTACCGAGCAATACCAGCAAGCCGAACAAAACTATCAACAGTTAGAACAGCAAAAACATGTCTTAGACAAACAGCAACAATGGTTTGAACGTAAAGCAAAACTTGAGCAAGAAGTTCAAACGAAACAGCAACAGTTTCAAACCCAGCAAAATCACCATCAACAACTGGCCAGTGAACGTGAACAATTAAAACGTCTTGAAGTTTTCTCTGAAATACGCCCACAAGTTTTTCAGCAAGCTCAAAATTTACAAACACTGCAACAACTTGAGCCGCAAATTCAGCAAGCTCAAACCAAATTTAATGAGTTGGTGCAAATTTTTGAAACGGGACAAAAACAATATCAACTTGCAGAACAACAACTCAAACAAACTCTCGATTTTGAGCAACAGCATCAACATGCTTTAAATCAAGTTCGACAGTCCATTCAAGAACGCGCTTTTATTGCCGATGAATATAAAAAGTGCAAAGAAAAAAGACAGGTAATTGAGCAAAACCTAAGCCCACTACAACAGCAGCAAAACGCTGTACAACAGCAGGTTGCACAGCTTGAGCAAAACAAAATTCATTTACAACAGCAGCTGCTCCAGACTCAGCAATATGCTGTATTAGATAAGGGTCTTTCAGCGCATCTTCATCAACTTGGGCAATTTATTCAAAATTACCAAGCAATTGAAGAACAGCTCGGTAACCCTACCCTTGCTCACCAAAAGCTATCGGAAGCTAAAAGTGAACTCGAACAACTCACAGCTTCACTAGGCACCGTTGAACAGATTGAGTTAAAGCTTGAACAGCAACGTAAAGACAAAGAACAAAAGCTTGCTCAAGTCACGCAGTTAGATCTGATTCAGCAAAAAATAAAAATTTATCATGAGCTATATGCTGAACTTCAGCAATTCTCTGAAAAATATACTCAAGCCTCCACGCAAGAAGAGCAACTTAAAACCGTTTGCCAGTTAGCTGAACAAGACTACCAAACAGCAAAAAATGAACGTGAAAATTTACAGCACATCCTGCAACAGCAACGTTTACTACACACCGAAAATATTGAACAGTTACGTGCCAATCTTAAAGAAGGTGAAGCATGTTTGGTCTGTGGAAGCATCCATCACCCCTACCGTGTTGACAATAGTGCAGTCTCTAAAGCGTTGTTCGATTTGCAGCAACAGCAAGAGCAACAAGCTATTGCACTCGAGCAAACTAAGTTTAATGCATGGCAAACCCAGCAACATGCGCTTACCCAGTGTCATGCTGAGCTTGAGCAAGTTCAGAAATATCTAGCTCAACTTCAAACAAAACAATCAAGCTTGCAGCAAGAGCTTAAGCAAGCGTTTAACCTCAATCAATTACACATTGAGCTTAATCAAGCTCCTGAACAAATCTTACAAACACTTAATGAGCTGAGACAAACGACGCAAACTGCCATAAGTTTATTTGACTCAGAAAATGTGCGTTTAACCCAAGCCATTAAACAACACAATCAGCTTGTTCAAACTATTCAGCGTAATGAAAGTTTGCTTAATACAGCACAGCAATGGCAACAACAAGTTCAACATATTGTCGAGTGTTTATCGGAAACCGAACAGCACGCATGGCAGCAAGCAAGTAGCCAAACAGCTAAGCAGACTTGGGCTATTCTTGATGCACGTGCTAAGCAACTTGAACAACAAGAACAGCTTTCACAGCGTTTTGAACAACAGCAGCAAGAACTTAAAATGCTGACTGCTAGCCTTGAGCAAATGACCAAGCAAATTGATGAGATCGATCAAAATCTCCAAGAGATTACGCTTAAAGGCCAACAAAATAATGAAAAAGCGGTATCGCTCATTCAGCAAATGACAGGCCGTTCGGATATTAAGCCGCATGAATGGTTAATTGAGCATGACGCTAAACGTCAGCACCAACAAACGGCGTATCATGAGGCTAAACAGCGTTTCGAACAAACCAGACAACACTTTGAACAACAAAAACAGGCGCTCGATCAACTTAAACATCAGCATCAACACACAGAACAACATCAACAGCAGCTTGATGGGCAAATTCAAAACTGGTTAAAAGCCCATACTGATTTTCAGGCATCTGATCTTACGGCACTTATACAGATTAATTCAGCTCAAGAGCAAGATATTCGTAACCGTCTTAATCATGCCGAGCGTTTATTAAGTGAAGCCTCTTCTGCCCTTAAAACGATGCAAGAGCAATTAAGCGAGCACTTACAAACTCAGCCAGATATTGAATACAAAAAGCTCGTTACCCTCATTCATGACAATATTGCAAAGCTCAAAGCACAGCTTGAAGTGCGTGACGGGCTAAAGCTGAAGCTTGAATTACATCAGCAAAACCTTGCCAAACAGCAAAAATACGCTGAACAAATTCAAAATATTCAACAAGAAGAACATCGCTGGAGCAAAATTTCAGGCTTGATTGGTGATGCCAAAGGTAAAGAGTTCCGTGACTACGCTCAGCAATATCACCTAGATATTTTAGTTGAACATGCCAACCAACAATTGGCGATGCTTTCTCAGCGTTATACGCTAAAACGTCTAGATCAGTCTTTAAGCCTTGCGATTATTGACCACGACATGGATGGAGAAACCCGCTCTGTTGCTTCTTTATCTGGGGGTGAGTCATTCTTAACTGCCCTTGCCTTATCTTTAGCGATTGCCAATATGGCATCGGGTTCAATGAAAATTGAATCACTGTTTATTGATGAAGGTTTTGGTACTTTAGATGCCTCATCTTTACACATGGTCATGAATGCTTTAGACCAACTGCAAAATCAGGGACGTCAGGTCATTCTCATCTCACACATTCAAGAAATGCATGAACGCATTCCTGTACAAATTCAAGTGAAACCACTTGGCGCTGGTGCAAGTACCATTGAAATAGTGGGTTAAAAACTAAAAAGCCCCGACGTCCTGTCGGGGCTTTTTTAGATTCTGCGTTGGTATGACTCCTGTCGTACCTGTCTGCATCCATTCATGACTTTTTATTGTTATTCTTAGAAACATCCTGTTTCCTGATGAGTTCATAGTATAAAAAAAGCATGGTCTGCCATAGCCGCAAAAGGCCGCAATTTCTGTAAGAAATCGCTTACATCAGCCTTTTTGTGAATAGTCTCTAGCCCCAAATAAAGCTGTGCCTACACGTACCATGGTTGAACCAGCGGCAATTGCGGCTTCTAAATCACTCGACATTCCCATACTCAATGTATCCCAGTCTTCTGGATGAGCATGTTGGTCTTTTACCGCATCAAATAATTTTTTGGCATCTGCAAAAGCAGCTGTATTGTCAGGAGCCGGAATCACCATTAAACCACGTAACCTGATTTTCGGTAGTTGACTCATTTGAGCAACCAACTCGGCAACATCTTCTGGTGCACAACCATCCTTACTCTCTTGCCCATCAATATTGACTTGCAAACAAATATTAAGCGCAGCTTGGTCATCACCACGTTGGTTAGACAAGCGTTCTGCAATAATTAAACGATCTACCCCATGAACCCAATCAAACTTCTCGGCCAAATGCTTAGTTTTATTCCGCTGAACATGACCAATGAAATGCCATTCAATATCCAAATCCTGTAAAGCATCAATTTTATCTAAAGCTTCTTGCAAATAATTTTCGCCGAATGCCCTTTGCCCTGCTGCATACATTTCGCGCAATCTTTCACTTGGATGAGTTTTCGATACGGCTAAAAGTTGCACAGTTTCAGGCGCACGCTGAGCAAGTTCACAAGCTGTTCTGATTTGCTGTAATACGTGCTGTCGCGCATCTTGCAGGTAATTCATTGACAAGGTTCTCATTTTCAAAAAACTTTTTTGCTTTTCACCTAAAGCGAGGTGTTGGTAAGCCTCGGTGAAAGCCGTATATTATTCTACAAAATAATGACATATTTTGATTTACTTGGGGAAATTATGGATATTACAGAGCTACTCGCCTTCTCTGTGAAAAATGGCGCGTCCGATTTACATCTTTCCGCTGGCATGCCACCAATGATTCGTGTTGACGGTGAAGTTCGTCGTATTAACTTACCAGCTCTAGAACATAAAGATGTCCACCGTCTTGTTTACGACATCATGAATGATAAACAGCGCCGTGACTATGAAGAAAAACTCGAAACTGACTTTTCTTTTGAAGTACCTAATGTTGCGCGTTTCCGTGTTAACGCATTTAACCAAAACCGTGGTGCTGGTGCAGTATTTCGTACTATTCCATCTAAAGTCCTCACCATGGAAGATCTAGGTCTAGGACAAATCTTTAAAGATATTTGCGACTATCCTCGTGGCATTGTACTGGTGACAGGGCCAACAGGTTCGGGTAAATCAACTACGCTTGCAGCGATGCTCGATTATATTAACGAAAACCGCTATGACCATATTTTAACGGTGGAAGATCCAATCGAATTTGTACACCAGTCTAAGAAATGTCTCATTAATCAGCGTGAAGTGCATCGTGACACACACGGCTTTAATGAAGCACTTCGCTCAGCACTGCGTGAAGACCCAGATATTATTTTGGTCGGTGAGATGCGTGACCTTGAAACCATTCGTTTAGCATTAACTGCTGCCGAAACAGGTCACTTGGTGTTTGGTACGCTCCACACCACGTCGGCAGCAAAAACCATTGACCGTGTGATTGACGTATTCCCTGCCGAAGAAAAAGACATGGTTCGTGCCATGCTGTCTGAATCTTTACAAGCGGTTATTTCACAAACCCTGCTTAAAAAGAATGGCGGTGGCCGTGTCGCAGCCCATGAAATCATGATTGGTATTCCGGCTATTCGTAACTTAATTCGTGAAAACAAAGTCGCGCAAATGTACTCAGCCATTCAAACTGGTGCCAATCATGGCATGACCACACTCGACCAAAGCTTAAAAGGCTTAGTCGCTCGCGGTGTAATTAGCCCGCAAACCGCACGTACTGCGGCAAAACAGCCTGAATCATTCTTATAAAAACAACAAAATAGCGAGAATACAATTATGGATTTTAATGACTTGCTCAACCTGATGGTTGAAAAAAAATCTTCCGATCTCTTTATTACAGATGGCGTTGCGCCCTCTATGAAGATTAACGGGCAAATTGTTCCAATTTCAAAAAACAGTCTTTCTGGGGAAGTGATTGGTCAACTGTTACATTCCATTATGAGCGAAAAACAACGCAAAGAATTTGCAGAAACTCGTGAATGTAACTTTGCCATTATGAACCGTGAAAAAACGGCGCGTTTTCGTGTCAGTGCTTTTCAGCAGCGCGACATGCCAGGCATGGTACTACGTCGTATTGAAACCAAGATTCCTTCAATTGATGACTTGCAGTTACCGCCTGTACTTAAAGATTTATCGATGACCAAACGCGGCATTATTATTTTCGTAGGCGCGACAGGCACAGGTAAATCTACTTCATTGGCTTCAATGATCAGCCATCGTAACCATAATTCTAAGGGCCATATCATTACCATTGAAGACCCGATTGAGTTTATTCACGAACATGCAGGTTGCATCATTACTCAGCGTGAAGTCGGGATCGATACCGACTCATTTGAAATTGCCTTGAAAAATACACTACGACAAGCGCCGGATGTGATCTTAATTGGTGAGATCCGTTCTCGTGAAGTCATGGACTATGCGATTGGCTTTGCTGAAACAGGTCACCTTGTATTAGCTACCATGCACGCTAACAACGCCAACCAAGCGCTCGACCGTATTATTCACTTTTTTGAAAGTGATCGTCATAGTCAGCTTTACATGGACTTGTCACTTAACTTAAAGGCTATGATTGCGCAGCAGCTCATTCCAACACCAGATGGTAATTCACGCCGTGCAGCAATTGAGATTTTAATTAACTCACCATTAATTTCAGACTACATCCGTAAAGGTGAAATTCATGAAATTAAAGATTTGATGAAACGCTCACGTGAACTTGGTATGCAGACCTTTGACCAAGCTTTATTTGATTTATATAAAGCTGGTCAAATTACCTACAAAGATGCACTTAAACATGCTGACTCACCGAACGATTTACGTTTAACCATTAAACTTGCTGATGAAGGTCCCGATCAATTATCAGACGGGAAACAGCATTTAACTTTTGACCGCCAGTAATTTCTTCATAAAAAAAGGAAGGTTAAACGTAACCTTCCTTTTTTATTTGTTTTCTTTATGTGAAAACGATTATTTCTTGCGCAATGCTTCCTGACATTCAGGTTCATTACAGTAACCATAGAGATTTAATGAGTGACCCGTTAAGGTAAACCCATGTTGTTCTGCTACAGAATGCTGTTCTTTCTCGATAACATCATTAGTAAATTCAATGACTTTGTTACAGTTTTGGCATACTAAGTGATCGTGATGATCTTCTTGCATGATTTCGAAAACAGAATGGTTATTTTCAAAATGATGACGTTGAATAATACCCGCAGCTTCAAATTGTGTTAACACACGGTAAACTGTCGCAAGTCCGACATCTTCCCCTTGCTCTAACAAAGTCTTGTAAATATCTTCGGCGCTAAGATGATGTTGTTTTGAATTTTCTAATAATTCCAAAATCTTAATTCGTGGAAGGGTAACTTTAAGTCCAGCTTTGCGCAAATCTTGATTGGAAATAGGCATGAAAAAAGGTCTCTCAACAAATCTCAAGTTGGAATAGGCAATAGAATTTAGATGAAGTATGATCTATCCTTTGATCAAATGCATCATAATTTATTGGGATAGTGTAGCAAAATGCAAAAACTCGTGCTGACGTTATTCGTCACTTCACTCCTAGCTGGTTGTTCAATCTTTGGTGTATATAAGGTTGATATTCCTCAAGGGACTCCATTGACTAAAGCTCAAGCCTCTCAAGTACAGGTCGGCATGAATTTCCAGCAAGTGCGCTTTTTGCTTGGTAGCCCAACAGTGACTGATCCCCTCAATCCACAACGTTGGGACTATATCTACAACTATATCCCGGGAACATATGCTAAAAAAGCGAAAATCCCCGCAGCACATGGTCAGCATTTAAAAATTTACTTTGATGGAACTGGAACCGTAACTAAAATTGAAGGTTTAGAGACTATTCCAGAATCGCAACCAGGTTTACCTGCTTCCAAAGAAGCAATTTTAACTGCCCCACCACTATAATCGTTTTTTCTAATAAAAAGAAACCCCTCTAGTGAAATACTTGAGGGGTTTTGCTTATTGAGCTGATTGCTTAAAGCGATTGCCTTTAATGTATCTGCCTACAGGGTTTTTCGCAGCACGTTTCCGGCGAATATCTTTTGGATTAATCGTTAATGGTCGATAAACCTCAACTCGATCACCCGCGTGTAATACCGCATCAGTTTCTACTTTTACTCCAAAAATGCCGAGCTGAAGTGGTTCAGGCAAATCAACTTGATTTGATAAACCACTTGCTTGAACTGCCTGTGCAGCAGTCATTCCCTCTTCAAATGGAACAGAAATTAAAAACTGTTGTTCCGGTACCGCAAAAGCGACCCAAACTTGTTGTGTACGTTCCATTAGATACTTTGTCCAATTACAGCAATCATTGCCACAATAATTGAAAGCGGCAATACGATACGTACAGCAATACGCCACAAGTTATAAAAAAGCTCATTGCTAAAATTCATCGATTTACGTAAGTGGCTAATTTTCATAATCCAACCTGCAAAAACTGCATAGATTAAGCAAATAAGTAAGCCCCACAGCATAAGAATGAGCGTGAATAAATTATGAACTTCCGGCACAGCCCAAACTGCAATTGCTACAACAATAATCACCCATTGTAAAACAGGCATAAGCTGACGCTGAGCAAGTTGTTCTCTAGCCAACTGCACAAATAACGCGGATGTCATTACTCCGGTAAATATCCACGTTAAAACGGGTAATTGAGCCTGAAGCGAGAAAAAGCCAAAAGCAACCACAGCAATGAGCTGAGCTAACCAAATTGGAAGAACAGTTTTCGTTGCGCCTTCTTGCGCCTGAACAGCACCTACACTATTTTGCCAGTAAAGCCCTAAACCTAACCCGCTCGCGACAAGTGCAAGTACAGTTGCATTACCCCACTCCTTAAACTCAACACTGGTCCAATGCCAAGGTTGTAAAGTCGAGCCCATCATATTTGCCAACACAATAGAAGCGATTACTCCTAAGGTCATTAATAGAATAAGTATTTGGCGTGGAATAAAAGATAATACCAAGGCAGCAACTGCAAGGCCTGCAAAAATAATTTGACCGGAAATGCTTGGGGCAAACTGTGCAACTAATATATTGCTCGCAGTACTTAGAACGTTACCCGCTAAGAAAGGAATAAAAACAACAGCAAGCCAGCCAACCACACGCCATTTAGGGGAACTATCAGCTTCACGAGTTAAACTCGATAACGCATTTAAAGCGGTTGTTTTTGATCGTTTTGCTAAAGCAATTTCCAAATAACAAACTGGTAATGCCAATAACAACATAGTGCCAAACCACAATAACCAGAAATCGATTTGACGATCAATCTGGATTCCCATGGTGGGTGCCAAAGTGGCCATGATGACAAAAGATAAGCAAAACGCCATAAGAGGCGATAACCATCGTGACATAGGTATGTCCTGCATTATGCATTCCTTGAAAAAGTCTATAGATATTTTGCCCGTCTCATGCATGAAAATCAAAGTTTGCACAATAAAAAAAGCAAACCACCGAAACGATAGTTTGCCGCGCTAACTGTATATTAGAGTTTTTTTAGTTAAGGTTATGAGAAAAAACGGGCGAACCAGTTCTTTCCTTTCTTCTTTTCTTTTTCTCTAATAATCCCCATCATATTTTCTTTTACTGCCCCCACATAATCGGCATCATCATGTTGAATATGGTTAATTAACCATTTAGCCAAGATCTCTTGTAATTCTGCTTCAATTGTATGGCCCATTTCAAAACGTTCACGATATAACTCTATTTTTTTAATAAATAAGTCATGTACACGTTTATGAGGCACTCTATATTTATAATCCGCTTCCTCTTGTAAACTTTCTTCAAAGGTAAAATGTGATTGTGTATAATCAATAATATTATCTAAAACATCTTTAATACGACGTCTATCCTCATCATCTTTTACATCATCAATCTCATTAATATAATCCAGTATTCGTTTATGTTGCTCATCAATAACGTCAATACCAGTATTATATTCTGAAGCCCATTTCATTTTCATACATCACCCCCAATGATGTTCAATGACTGTTGCATAAACCGCATCTTATCTTTAAAGGGTATAAATAAAAACAAAGCTATTTTGTCGGCTTTAAATAAATAAAAATGAATAAATAGTTAAGATTTTGATTTTTAAAAAATTAATTAATATTAACCAACTAAAAAGATAAAGTATTTTTTAAACAAAATACTTTATTATTAAATAAACAAAAATATATATTTCTTAAGAAATTACATTTCATTCAATAAAAAATTAATATTGGTCAGCACGAGTAATACGCTTAAGTTCAGGATTTTTCTCTTCACGTATTAATCTTTCAACTTGAGTAATCGCTTTTTTTATAGGTTTACCATGTTGAAATAAAATCATTTCACCAGGTTGATAAGCAATCCATGTTTCATTATGAGTTAAAGGCTCAGTGGTAATTACTGCAACTCGATCTTCAGGAGTTGTCACCTGACTAAAATCAACCTCAACATCTAAATCAATTAAATGTGCATTATTGAATGGATATTCTCGAACTAACCAATGTAATTTAGTAATCGCATAACTAAATAAAGCTTGCCCATTCGATAAACAGAAATTAAATGTCCCATATTCTGCAATTTGAGGGGAAATCTTTTCTAATACTTCAAATATCTGCTCAAGCGTTGGTTCTTCATAACCAAATACTTCTACCAGTTGATCTAATAAATAACAAAATGCTCTTTCGCTATCGGTATTCCCTACCGGCGTAAAACGTCCGCTCAAGGGTGGATTAAAATCATGTAAATCGCCATTATGGGCAAAAATCCAGTGACGTCCCCATAACTCCCGAATAAAAGGATGTGAGTTCTCAAGCGTAATTTTGCCTTGAGTCGCCTTACGAATATGTGCGATTACATTACGTGATTTAATGGGATAATTACGAATAAGATCAGCAATTGGTGATTCAACTGCAGACTGGTTATCTACAAATAAACGGCATGCCTTATCTTCAAAAAAGGCAATACCAAAACCATCACTATGGTCAGAGGTAATTCCTGCGCGTTGTGAAAAACCACGGAAAGAAAAAGTGATATCCGTTGGTGTTGCACAATTCATTCCTAATAGCTGGCACATATTGTTTTTAAACTTTCACTTCATTACCCCATGCGTACTATTGTGCATGAGAGTAAATTGGCTTGTAAATCCCAATATGCGCTCGCTATTACAAAATATAAGATAACTTTATCGCTGAGCCATTTTGTTCATTACAAACGAAGTGGCAATTTTATTCACTTCTAAAAATACAAAGTAATCGAGACAGTTAAATTCAGCATCAAAGAAGGCATCTTTGGATAATTTAGACTGCATACTCAAATACATTTGGAATAGTTTCGGCATCCGCTCGTCTTGAGGGAAACTAAACTCCGGATATTCAGGTTCATAGATTTTCTTAGAACGAATATCGATGGTTTTAGTGTCCGGTAACTGCTGAATTTGACGGTGCGTATAGTACGCTCTAGCCAAATTATCTTGCAGATGAATACTGACACATCCCATCAAATATTTAGCGCGCATTGACCACAATACTTTAGGTGCAAGATTCAGCCATAATGTTGAAAGTGCCTTACCATTACGAAAACGTGGATGCACACAAGTACGCCCTATCTCTAATACATTTGGCAAATGTGACAAGTGTGGGACAATGTCAAACTCATTAGCACTGTAACTTTGCCCTATTTCATGGCCTTGGAAGAGCTTAAGTCGTGTATAAGCAACAATCTCTCCTGTCCATTTTTCTCTTAATACAGCATGCTCACAGCCAAAATCGTAAATATCTTGATCTAAATTATCTTCAAATTGAATGCCGAATTGTTTACTAAATTGTTGTGCACGAAACCGTTGTACATCTTGTAATTCTTTTAAATTATCAACCCATTCAAAGCGGAATTGTGTTTGATTGTTAGCCTTATGGCGATTTAAAGGTAAAGTCCAGGTTTGGCGATATTGATTAAATTTTTCCAGCATAATGAACGCTCCTAGTGACACCCACTACACTAGTCAAAGCTCATGACAAAAAAATGACCAAAATTAAATGGCATAAAAAAAGACCACTTAGCGTGATCTTTTAATAAAAAATAATGAGGTTTAGTGAGTTGTTTGTGTACGGTTAGAAATAAGCGTACCAACTCCGTGATCTGTAAAGATTTCAAGTAATGTTGCGTGCGGTACACGACCGTCAACAATATGTGCGCTCACAACACCACCTTTTACAGCGTCAAGTGCACAGCCTACTTTAGGAATCATTCCACCGTAAATTACGCCTGTTTCGATTAAACGGTCAACTTCTTGTGTCGTTAAACCGGTTAAAAGGTTTTTGTTTTCATCTAATACGCCACTAATATTAGTCAGCAGAATTAATTTTTCTGCGCCTAATGCTTCTGCGACCTTCCCAGCCACCAAGTCAGCATTAATATTGTAAGTATTACCTTTTTCATCAACACCTAATGGAGCAATAACAGGAATAAAGTCGCTTTGAGTAAACATCTCTAATACGTCAGTTTTAACCCCGGTCACCTCACCAACCATACCTAAATCGATATGTTTGATAGAACCGTCCTCTTCTTGTTTTTCCATTAATAATTTACGGGCACGTAATAGGTTGCCATCTTGACCAGTCAAGCCAATTGCACGGCCGCCATGTTTATTAATCAAATTAACAATAGATTTGTTTACGCTACCGCCTAGGACCATTTCAACCACTTCCATCGTAGCTTCATCGGTCACACGCATACCATCAATACGGTCAGACTCACGTCCTAATTGCTTTAAGAAAGAGTCAACTTGTGGGCCACCGCCATGCACAACAATCGGGTTTAAACCCACAGTTTTAAGTAAAACGATATCGCGGGCAAATGAACTTTCCAATTCAGGATCAGTCATCGCATTACCACCGTATTTCACCACCAGCGTCTTACCAGAAAAACGTTGAATATATGGCAAAGCTTCAATCAAGATTTTTGCTTTGTCGACGCCGAGATGCTGATCTTGTGGCATTGCGCCTCTCCTTATTAGGCCTCAGAAAGTTCTTGTGCAATTTGCGGATAACGCTCTTGCAACATATCAATAAATTTTTGCTGGATTTCCTTTAAACGTAAAGGATTATCAGCGTCAAATCTTACGGTAAAATACTCACCTGTATTTGATGCTCGAATAATGCCAAAACCATCATCAAAATCAAGACGTACGCCATCAATTTTACTAATTCGAGCACCTAAACGATGGCTTAAAATTTCAATATCTTGTAGTACATGTTTAGGGTCGGACTGATGGGTACCAATATAAGTATCTTCGGTACAGCATCTTTCAGGATAATTAGAAAATAAATCAGAAATTGTTGTCGCACTCGACTCGGTGAAATATTCCATTACACGTAATGCAGCGTACAAACCATCGTCATACCCAAAACCACGCCCATCATTAAATACATAATGACCCGCGTATTCGCCCCCAAAAATAGCGTTACCATTTGATTGAGATAAATACGCGCGGAGGAAGCTACTTCCCGTGCGAATCATTTTGGGTTTACCACCAAGTCGTTCTACAGTTCTTTGAACCATGAGTGAGCATTTCACATCAAATACAATTTCTTTGTCTGGTTGCTGCTCCAGACACATTTGTGCAAATAGTGACAATAAACGGTCAGCGGTAAGTATATTGGCTTTTTCATCAAGCAATACGACACGGTCGCCATCGCCATCAAGGGCAATACCAATATCTGCCCCCTGTTCAATAATCGTTTTACGTAGTTCTTTTAAATGCGCAGCATGTGAAGGGTCTGGTGCGTGATCAGGGAACTCACCATTTGGAGTCGTACGTAAAGCAATGACTTCACAACCCATTTTTTCAAGTACGAGTTTTGAGCAATGCCCTGCCGATCCATGCAGGCCATCTAATACAACTTTTAAAGGACGCTTGAGTTGAATATCGTTAAAGATTGCTTGTTGGTATTTTTTACAAAATTCTGAATTAAATTGAGGAGTTGATAATTCTAATAATGAAATTGTATGAGTAGGTACATAAGTTTGCGCAAATTCACCTACTTGCTGGATCATTTCAGGAGATGGAGGTTCACCTCTTAAAATCCATTTAATACCATTATCTGATTTAGGGTTATGGCTAGCTGTTACCATTATGCCATTACCACCAAACTCCCGTGCAATGTAGTACATCATCGGGGTTGAGCAACAACCAATATTTGTAACATTTAAACCCTGCTCTACTAATATCTCTTCGATTAAATGCGCATAAGCCGGACTCGTTAAGCGCGCATCATAACCAATGATCAGTTGAGTTTGTTCTGCTTGTGTATATTGTTGTGCCAATCCATAGGCAATTGAACGGACGACGTCCGTAGTTAAATAAGAAAGTTTGCCTCTAATATCGTAAGCACGGAAAATATTTTTTGGAAATGAGTGTCTTACATTCATAGCGTATCTTCTATTTAAAGATCAATTTGATCTATCGCAAAAACATAGAGTATTCAAAATCTGAAAAATGGGTATTTGCTAAAAAAAGTTAAAAGAATATGAGTAAAGCGTTTTGTAATATAATTCATTGTAACATTCAAGGTGTAAAAAGAAACACTTGTAAAACAAGCGTTTCTTTTCATTATTTTTTATAAATTAATTATTGTTTACCAGTGTGACCAAAGCCGCCTGCGCCACGTAAAGTTTCTTCAAATTCCTCTACTTGCTCAAATTCAGCCTGAACTACTGGAACTAAAACATACTGTGCTAAACGCTCACCCGGTTCTAAACGGAATGTGGTTTGACCACGGTTCCACACTGAAACCATCAACTCACCTTGATAATCCGAATCAATCAAACCAACTAAGTTGCCAAGCACGATACCGTGTTTATGGCCTAAACCTGAACGCGGTAGAATTAAACCAGCAAAATTCACATCATGAATATAAATTGCCATACCTGTTTTAACCAAAACAGTTTGACCTGGTTCAATCTCAATTGCTTCATCTAAACAGGCACGTAAATCTAAACCTGCTGACCCTGTTGTTGCATATGAAGGTAAAGGCCACTCTTTACCTAAACGCGGATCGAGCAATTTAACTTGAACTTTCATGGGATTTCCTAAAAATTAAAAAATTAACGCTTTAATAAAGCTTTTAAATTTGCCAAATATTGTTGAGCCTGTTCTTTAGGATCAACATTTGCTGCAATTTTCTTTTTACGCCCTAACCATTCGAGCTCATCTTGCGGAAGCTCATCGAGGAAACGGCTTGGAGTCATCTGTTTCATTTGACCACCATTTTTACGCTGCTCTGCCAAAGTCAAAGTTAAGCCTTGACGTGCACGGGTAATTCCCACGTACATAAGACGGCGTTCTTCTTCAATAGTTTCAGCAGCAATCGAGTTCTTATGCGGCAACAGCTCTTCTTCAAGACCCATAATATAGACATATGGGAATTCCAAACCTTTAGCGGCATGTAGAGTAAGTAAGTTCACTTTATCAGTGTCTTCTTCCTCTTGCTGTTGCTCTAACATATCAAGCAAGACTAGTTTTCGAATCACACTTTCAATGTTCTTTTCATCAACATCTTCAGCACGATTAATTAAGTTTTGAATACTGCTAAACAAGTTCTCGATATTATCGAGCTTACTTTTCTCTTGAGCAGGCGTTGCGGACTGCTCACGAATATAGTCGATATAACCCGCTTCATTCATCATTTGACGAACTTTAGGCACAGGCTCATCATCTTCCAACAACTCACGTGTAAACGTCGAGATAAAGTCAGCAAACTCATGCAATTGAGTTTCTGCCTTTTTAGGAAGCACCATACTTAAGCGCTGGTCAGAAGAAGCACCAAGTAAAGACAAATTGTTTTCTTGTGCAAATAAACCTAGTTTTTCAAGAGTAACTGGGCCAATCGCACGTTTAGGCGTATTAATAATACGTAAGAAAGCACTGTCATCTTCTGGGTTAATAATAAGACGTAAATAACTCATTACATCTTTAATTTCTGCACGAGCGAAGAACGATGTACCGCCAGAGAGTTTGTACGGAATCTGCATTTGGCGAAGTTGTGTTTCCAATACACGCGCCTGGAAGTTACCACGGTACAATACAGCGTAATCTTTCCAGTTCTTACCATTCATAAGTTTGTGAGTCAGTAAGTCTTTGACTACACGTTCTGCTTCATCATCATCATTACGACAGGTAATAATTCTGATGACTTCACCATGGCCTTTATCACTCCATAATTTTTTATCAAAAATATGCGGGTTATTTTGAATCACACAATTCGCAGCTTTCAAAATACGGCTGGTCGAGCGGTAATTTTGTTCAAGCTTAATAATATGAAGATTTGGGAAATCCTGTTTAAGCAAAGCCATGTTTTCAGGCTTAGCCCCACGCCATGCATAAATCGACTGGTCATCATCACCTACGGCTGTAAACTGCCCCATTACGCCAACTAGTAATTTCACCAAAATATATTGCGCGGTGTTGGTATCTTGATACTCATCCACTAGCAAGTAACGAACACGGTTTTGCCACTTGTCACGCACTTCTGCATTTTCTTGCAATAAGCGGGTAGGCATAACAATGAGGTCATCAAAATCAACTGCATTGTAGGCACGTAAATTACGTTCATAAAGTTGATAAAGATGGGCAAACTGGACATCTTCAGGAGTTTCGCACGTCGAATGTGCTTGTTCAGGCAAAATCAGATCGTTTTTCCAATCTGAAATTTTCTTCATTGCCTTGGCAATTAGCTCTTTACTCTCTGCACCCGATAAATTATCGCGATGCATCAAATCCATCAAAATACGTTTACAGTCATCTGCATCCAAAATCGAAAAATTAGCTTTTAAAGGTAAATTTTTAAGTTCTAAACGTAAAAGATTTAAACCAAAAGTATGGAAGGTCGAAACGGACAAACCTTTTGCTTCTTCACGTGATAAAAGCTTAGTGACACGCTCTTTCATTTCGCGTGCAGCTTTATTGGTAAAGGTCATCGCTGTAATACGATGCGCAGGAATACGGCAATGTTGCACCAAATAAGCAATTTTACGCGTAATTACCGATGTTTTACCTGAACCAGCGCCAGCAAGCACCAATAAAGGGCCTTGAGTATATTTCATGGCTTCTTCTTGCTTGTTGTTCAGTTGACTGGCAGATGACATCGTGTATTACCTCTTAATTTTTCGAGCATGATTATAGTCATCTCTTTTTTAGAATCCCAATAGTAAATCTACGGATATGTATAAATGATGTCTAATAATGCAATTTATGCGCCGCAGAATGTCGTGATTATTTTTTATACTTCACCCATAAAAAAACCACCCGAAGGTGGTTTTTGAAACAATAAACTAGATCTTATTGTTTAGCGTAAATGCTGATTTCTACACGGCGGTTTTGTTCACGACCAGAAGCAGTTGAGTTGTCTGCGATTGGGTTAGAAGAACCATAACCTTGTGCATCGATACGGCTAGATGGAACACCTTTACCAGCTAAATAGTTTTTAACTGATTGAGCACGCGCTTGAGATAATGGGATGTTAATAGAGTCATTACCAGTGTTATCTGTATAACCAGTAACTAAAATCGCGCTCTTGTTATCTTCAGCCAATGTTTGAGCTACTTTGTCCAAAGTTGCATAGAAGTTTGGCTTGATGTTTGATTTGTTAGTATCAAAAGTAATGCTACCAGGCATGATCAATTGAACAGAACCATCTGGGTTACGGCCTACTTCTACACCAGTACCAGCCATTTGTTCGCGTAATTTTTTCTCTTTTTGGTCAAGATATAAACCGCCAGCTGCACCAAGAACTGCACCAATTGCCGCAGCACGGTTGTTTTGACGGCTAGAGTTTGCATTTGATTTAGAAATACCGTAGCCAGCTGCTGCGCCGATCAAAGTACCTAATGCGGCTTTATCGTATTCAACGCCACCAAGGTTATTACCTGTTGTTTGACAACCAGAAAGTACTACTGCTGCCCCTACCACTGTTGAAATAACTAATGCACGCATTGCATGCCTCCTCACTTTGAGTGTTTTGTTGTTGAATGAATAATGAAACAAAAAGGAAGTATAAAACATTGATATTTTGTTAATAATAAACAGTTTAGTTATTTTTTTGTAATATTTTGATGCACTTTAAGGTGTGCACTCATCACAATTTCTTCATTGTTGTCTAAGATACCGTTGTATTTCATTTCACGATAGTTATAGTTGAACAACTTTCTATGGATTTTGGATATTCGGGGCCATTTATATGTCAACTGCACCCAATAAGCAATCTGCGCTAAAAAAAATTACACGTGGACTCACTGTAGGTACAGTCATCACAGGTAGCACTTTTTTTCATGGACCACCTGTCTTAGCTTTAGGTTTAACAAAGCTATTTAAAAAGTCTTCAAAAATTGATGAAACCAATATTCAAATTACTAATAGCTGGCTTGGTGTCAATAATTGGCTCATTGATCATGTTTTACCTAATTTAAAATGGGACATTAGCATTGACGAAGACCTTGATCTGAATATGCAAGGTCGTTATTTAATGACTTGTAACCATCAAAGTTGGGTTGATACCACGGTAAACCAGTATTTCGGGTTAACCCGTATGCCACTTACCCGCTTTTTTACCAAGTGGGAGCTCATCTTTATTCCTTTCGTGGGTCAAGCTTTTAAAATCTTAGGCTTCCCAATGATGAAGCGTCATACAAAAGAGCAAATCGCGAAAAATCCTGAACTCAAAGACCGCGATATGATGGAAGCACGTAAAGCGTGTGAACAGCTCTTAAGTCAACCTTTTACATTATTAAATTATTTGGAAGGGACTCGTTTTACTCAGGAAAAACACGATAAACAAAAATCACCATATAAACATTTATTAAAACCTAAAGCAGGTGGTTTAGCTCTGGCGTTAAATATTTTGGGCGACAAAATTGATGCTTTAGTTGATATGACCATTGTCTACCCTGATGGCGTACCAGGTTATGGCGATTTCTGGCTAGGTGACGTTTCAAAAATTGCGGTCAATCTTCGTAAAATTGAAATACCAGACTGGGTTCTCGGGGGTAATTATGAAGATGACCAAGTTTACCGTGAACGTTTTCAACAATGGGTACATGAACTCTGGACTGAAAAAGATCAGCTCATCGAGAAAATGAAAGCTCAATACGCGACTACGAATCTTTAAAAAGAATCCACTTTTATGCAAAACAGTTCCGGAAAGCAAACGAAATATCACCGTGTAGATTCAAGCAGCCTTTCATTTAAGCTGTTTTTAGTCTACGACATCTTTATGGTGTTTATTATCATTTTCAATCTGTTCTGTCTTGCAGCCAATTTCTTTTTAATGAGCAGTATTGGGGCATGGTTCTTTGAACATATCCATTTGCCCCAAGTATTGTCTTTCTACCGTACCCATTTACACCCGTGGGTTATTACCTCTGAAGCCTGGTTTATTGGTTTTCTAATTATTGAACTACTGGTCCGTTGGGGAATTGCTATCGTTTATAAACATCATAAGCGTTGGTTCTTCTTCCCTTTCATTCACTGGTATGAAATTTTAGCTATTATTCCTCAGCTACGTTTTCTACGTTTATTCCGTGCCGGGATTATTGCATACCGTTTACACGAACTTGGTTATCCGGTTATTCCTGAAAGCTGGAGAAAGACAGGTCTCTTTTATTACCGTGTGGTTATGGAAGAGTTGTCGGATCGCGTAGTGATTACCGTAATTGACGGTATTCGATATGAGCTTGAAACGAGTTCTAGCCATAAACAAATTATTCATGATTTGGTTAATCATCATCGTGAACAATTTACCGTAACCCTAACTGCCCTATTACAAGAATCTTTAGCAACTGCTTTAAAAGAACAAAAGCCTGCAATCACCCGAGCTGTCGGACAAATTGTAGATCAGGCAATAGAAGATACGCCTGAATTAACACAATTATTAAGGCTTATTCCACTTGTAGGGGGACGTATTGAGCAACAAATTCAAAGTATTGGTCAACGTCTTGGTGAAAATATCAGTGCTGGTTTAATAGAACCGTTAATTGAAGGTTCAGCCGCACATCCTAATTCAACTTACCAATTAATTTCTCAAAAAATTAGCCATATAAATATTGATAACCATGAACTTGAGCAGCTGGTTGAGTCTGTCGTTTTTGAAACGCTAGAAGCTGTCCGTAAACAAGTTAAAGTTAAACAGTGGCAACAAACACTCGCGGAGTATGATCGAATCAAAGAATAAGCATTTATTTATTTTTTTATAAATCACGCTAGAGAATTGGTACGATTTGTTCTAGCATTTGCTCTATTTACAATAAACTTAACGATATTACAGCTCGTTTTAACGCCTTGAAGGAAGACTTATGGCTGATATCCGGATTACCGGCAGAATGGTTAACTTTAGCAGGATAACCTTCGATACGAATGATCATGATGTGATCCGCCAGCAATTATCAAATATATTAAATGAGGGTTCCTATCAGGGAACTGTCGTTATTATAGATAGTACTGTTGAACAAGAGCTTATTGCTTTAATTCAGCTGTTAGTCAGCATGGGCTTACAGCCTATGGCTGTCATTGACGGTATTTTAGGCGACGAAGCACGCGCCATTCAGTTCCCTGTATTACCTGCAGATCAGCCATTACAACGTATTAAACCAACTGCAGAGCAAGTTGCAATTGTAGAGAAGCCTACCTCTGCACAAGCTTCAGTAGAAACAAAAAAACCACTAAATAATAATGCAGTTGCCCATATTACCTCTTATCATGATGAAATTTTGCGTACAGGCCAATCTCTTGTACAAGACCAAGGCGATATTATTTTAAAAGCTGGCATGAATAGTGGTTCCGAAGTGATTGCTTCAGGAAATATACATATTTATGGCACGGTTCGTGGTAGAGTCATTGCTGGTGCGGGTGGGCACGCTGCTGCACGCATTTTTTGCCAATCTTTAGAGGCTGAACTCGTTTCCATTGCCGGAACATATTGTGTCGCAGATGATATCCCTAAACATGTGGTAAAAAAGCCAGTACATATTTATTTAAATGAAAAGCAAGAGCTTGAATTTGAAGCTCTAGAACTTTAGTTTATTAAGCAAATCACCAAAAAACAGCCCTTTTAAGGGTGTATGTATGACCATAATAGGAGTGGATTCGGTGGCCAAAATTGTTGTCGTAACATCAGGCAAAGGTGGTGTAGGTAAAACTACAACGAGTGCATCTTTTGCAACAGGTTTAGCCCTTCGTGGTCATAAAACTGTTGTGATTGACTTTGATGTAGGCTTACGTAACCTTGATTTAATTATGGGTTGTGAGCGTCGTGTTGTTTATGATTTCGTCAATGTAATTAATAATGAAGCACGTCTGCAACAAGCCCTTATTCGCGATAAAGATATCGAAAACCTTTACATTTTGCCGGCTTCCCAAACCCGTGATAAAGATGCTTTGAGCGACGAAGGTGTTGCTCGTGTAATTGATGAGCTTTCTCAAGAATTTGATTACATTATTTGTGACTCACCTGCGGGGATCGAGCGTGGTGCAATTTTAGCAATGTACCATGCAGATGAAGCAATCATTGTGACAAACCCTGAAATTTCTTCAGTACGTGACTCTGACCGCATCATCGGAATGTTAGATAGCAAAACTAAAAAGGTTGAACACAACGAAGGACGTATACGTAAACATTTATGTATTACACGTTTTAACCCTGAACGTGCTGACCGTCAGGAAATGCTGACGATTGATGATATTTCTAAAGATATTTTACGCGTACCGACATTAGGTGTTATTCCTGAATGTCCAAGTGTATTACAAGCATCAAACGAAGGTAAGCCAGTTATTCTGTATTCAGAAACTAAAGCTGGACAAGCGTATGATGACTTGGTTGCTCGCTTTCTTGGCGAAGACCGCCCTTATCGACACATCACAGCTCAACCTAAAGGCTGGTTAGCACGACTATTTGGAGCGTAGATATGGCAGGATTCTGGAGTAAATTATTTAGCAGTGAAGAAAAACCATCAAGTGCTCAAACTGCCAAAGATCGTTTAAAAGTCATTGTTGCATCAGAACAAGGTTTAGGCCGTCGTTTAAGCCAAGACAAGATTGACCAAATGAAGAAAGAAATTATGCAGGTGGTCAGTCGTTATGTTAGCGGTGTAGGCGAACAGCATATCCAAATGCAAGTTCGTTCTGAAGCAAACATCGAAATGTTAGAAATGAATATCAATTTACCTGAAGAACGATAATTCTATTTCTGACTATTCAATAAAACAGAATCAAGGCAAAATAACGCAAGTTATTTTGCCTTTTTTAAAATGAGGAGATTGTCATGGCATTATCACAGCCAGCAACTTTCAATGAAGAATGGTCCGATGAGCGTGTTTTTGCCTACCTCAACCAACTTCCTCCAAATGGTGTGAACGCAGACTTCCATGTGCTCTACCATGCTTTCAAACATATGCGTCCAAATGATTATGAACGTCTTTTAACTAAATTTGTTGCAGATGGACGAGATATTAATGCGACTAATCCGGAAGGCGAACGCATCCATGACGTGATTGCTAAATTCCCACGTCAATCAGCGCCGTTTTTAGAAGTTTTAGCAAAGTTTGCTTAAGCTTTTTTTATTTGAATAAGACTGCATAATCTATCTTAGTAAAATTTAGTAGATAGATTATGTGGTTCATTCAAATATCTAAATTATTTACTTTTATAAAAAATAATCTTAAAGTCATCAGCACTATTTCATTCCAAATATAAATTCATGAATCCAGAACCTACTAATTTAAATCAAACACAATCCATCCAATCAAATCATATAGAAAATTTAAAAGTTATTAGTGTTAATAAGTTTATCTTTCTATCCTTAATTTCCTTTGGCTTATACCCAATTTGGTGGATGTTTAAAGCATGGCGATTTTTTCTAATCAAAGATAAGTTAAATATTATGCCCGCTGCTCGTGCAATTTTTTCTATATTCTTTTTATATTCACTATTTAATCGGATAAAAACTTATGCAAAAGAACAAGGGTATATTAATGATTTCTCTTCAGGTTGGATGTATTTAGGATATCTCATTACATCTTTACTGGTTCGCCTACCTGATCCTTACTGGCTTATCTCTCTCTGCAGCATTATATTTTTAATACCAGCCTTTAAAGCGTTGAATTATGCACAAAAACAAATAGAAACAACAATTGAGCAAGAAAAATTCAATACACCTCAAATCATTTTAATTATTATAGGTTCTATCATGTGGCTGCTGATTCTTTTCAGTTTTGTTATATTATTCCTATATAAGTGATCTAAAAGTTAGTAATTAAAAAAGCCTCTTAAAGAGGCTTTTTTATTGTCTGGATTTATCGGTTTCCAATCAGGAAAATACCGAAAACGGTAAAAATACCACCTGAAATACCATCAATCCATTTTGAAAAATTACGGTAAGCGGCTCTAAAACTCGGTAATGAAAAAATAAAAGTCACAAAGCAGAACCATAAAATTGTTTCAACCGACACAATAATAAAAAGCAGCCAATGGACTTGATCAAGCTGAGGGTTTGCTAAAAATAAAGAGAATACACTACCAAAATAGATCACAGCTTTAGGGTTCGATAAATTGGTGAGTAATCCCTTCATAAAAAATAAATACGGCGCTTTCGGTAATTCAACAGTTGTCACCTCTTCCTGCTGATTTTTTGAAAATGCCGAACGCAACATTTGGTATCCTAACCAGCATAGGTATAAACCGCCGGCAATAAGTAAACCTTGCTTTAACCAAGCCATTTTCTCAAAAATAATATTTAAGCCCATCAATGCTAAAGAAGCCCAAAACATAACACCCGCTGTTATTCCTGCCACAACCAGCATTGCTTCTTTACGAGATCGGCTCACTGCGATCTGTGATACCAGAAAAAAATCAGGCCCTGGAGTAATAAGCGCACAAAAATGAATAAAAGCTAACGTAATTAACGCGACTAACATGTTGTCCTCCTGATTTGTTTCATTGTTATTTATTGAGAAGCACACATTAGCATTTTTTACTATTTGATAAAATCTCAAACTACCCGTAGTAATTATTATTTTTAACCATAAAAAAAGCCTCCGAAGAGGCTTAATTTTAACTATAGATATTAAACTAAAATATCGCGCTTACCGTTGGCCCCCATAGCACTCACAATACCATTCTCTTCCATTTGATCAATGATACGAGCGGCACGGTTATAACCAAGGCTAAACTTACGCTGTAATGAAGATGTAGAAGCTTTTCGAGTTTCTAAAACAAACGATACACATTGATCATAAAGTGCATCACGGTCTGAACCACCATCACCTTCTTCAAAGCCACGCGAAGCAGGCTCCTCATCAAATGGAGTTAAGATCTCATCTACGTAGTCTGGTTCGCCACGTTCACGCCATGCATCACAAATACGGTTAACTTCATCATCACTAATAAATGCACCATGCACACGTTCTGGCTCAATCTTACCTGGCCCTAAGAACAGCATATCACCGTGGCCTAACAAGTCTTCTGCACCACCTGCATCCAAAATAGTACGTGAGTCAATTTTACTGTTTACACGTAAAGCTACACGCGTTGGAATATTGGCTTTAATAAGGCCTGTAATGACATCTACCGATGGACGTTGAGTTGCAAGCAATAAGTGAATACCAGCAGCACGAGATTTTTGCGCCAAACGCGTAATCATTTCTTCTGCTTTCTTGCCTACCTGCATAATCATGTCGGCAAACTCATCTGCCACAATCACAATTGATGGTAATGGCGTCAAACGAGGTGCACGCTCTTGTGTCGCTGAATCACTTGGTTTCCATGTTGGATCAATCAAGTCTTCTCCATTTGCAAGCGCTTCTTCAACTTTTCGGTTGTAGTCACTTAACTTACGAATTTTTAAGAACGACATAAGTTTATAACGACGTTCCATTTCATTTACACACCAGTTTAATGCACTCACTGCATCTTTCATGTCAGTGACTACAGGCGTTAATAAATGCGGAATATCATTGTAGTTGGCTAATTCAAGCTGTTTCGGGTCAATTAAAATCAGACGCAATTGGTCAGGCGTATATTTGAGTAACATCGATAAAATCATCGAGTTAACAGCAACAGATTTACCCGAACCTGTAGTACCCGCAACCAACATATGCGGTGCTTTTGCCAAGTCTGTTAGTACCGGATTACCTGAAATATCTTTACCCATTGCCATACTAATGAGAGCACTTGGGTCACGATATGCGGGTGTTTCCAATAGTTCAATCAAACGTACCATTTCACGAGCACTATTTGGAACTTCAATACCAATATATGGTTTACCCGGAATAACCTCTACCACACGTACAGAAGCCATAGACATTGAACGTGCCAAGTCACGGGAAATATTAGTCACTTTAGATGCTTTCACACCCGGTGCTAAATCTAATTCAAAACGTGTAACCACTGGACCTGGCTGAGCTTCAACCACCTGAGCCTTCACATTAAACTCTTGTAACTTGATCTCAAGTAACTCAGACAAACGAGAAAGCTGTTCCTCGGTAAAGTTAACTTTCTTATTTGGGTCAACCTTATCAAGCAATTCAAAGCCCGGTAATGTTGGTAAATCTAAACGCTTTTTGGCCACTTGCATGGCACGAGACATTGGTCGACCTGATGCATCTGTTAGAGGCGCATCAAAATCAAACTCATCCTCAAGGTCATCCTGAGGCTTTCCAGCAGTTTCCTGCCAAGCTTCAATAAATTCTTCTTTTGACAGCTTCTCTGCACCAATCGTAGTTTGAATAGGCGCTTTTACAAAAGCCGAAGATTGCGCATAGCTACTTGCCTTGATCGGTTGAGTTGCTGGCGGGATATCCTCATCAATCAATAAGTCGTCAAAATCATCAAAGACTTCTTCATTCGATAAATTTTTAGGTGACTGATTTAAATTCGATACAGGTACAGATGATTCAACTAATGTTTGAGGAGCTTGCGGTGTAACTTCTGGTTCAACATGATGATCTTGAACAAATGGCGTATGCACATCAGTTGCTGTTTTACTATTTGGAACTGCAGCAAGTAGTTCATCAAAAATCTCATCATCATTCCAATCTAAACCTTGATGAGTATTCAATGGTTGATTTTGTTTAGCCTGATAAACTGTTTGCTGAAATTGCTCATGAGTCGAAGGCTGTTCACTTGAATCATCAGCAGCTCGTAACAGCGCATCAATTTCTTGTTTATGGCTTACATCATCACGCTGTAAAGCACGCCAAACCTCTCCCGTAGCCACTAAACGCTCACTGTCTTTTTTAAGCTGTTGGGCTTGCTCAAGTGTACGCTCAAAGTTTTCTGGCTGAGGAGTTGGTTTTTCTTCAATTGTTTCAGGTTGACTTTGTTCTTTAGCTAAAACATCGGCAAATAAACGCTCTGCTATTTCATCATGTCGTGTAGAGCTCGCTTTGCTTTGAGCTTTTTCTGGTTGGGCATTTAGCTCTACTTCATCCGTAACTTCTTCTGCTTTAGGCATCTCTGCAACTTTTACCGTTGCTGCTTTATTCGCAGGCTGTGTGGTTAAGTCATAAGCAGATTCGTTAGGAGATACATTTTTATAGAATAAATCTTGTAAATAACCAGGCATTGCTTTGAGCGTAACCCATGTTTTGCTCCACTGCACCCCAAATGCCAAAGTGAACAATACTACTCCAAAAACAAGTAGAAATAATGTCGCACCATAAATTGTTAACAGTTGAGATAAGCTTTGCCCCAACTCATAACCAATAATCCCGCCTGCCGCATTATCTAAAGTATCTGCGGGTACATTCCAGTGAAGGTAAAGCAAACTCGACACAACAAGAATTAAGAAGAACTGCGCAGCATAACGGAATGGGCGGTTTAGAAAACTATGTGGCCACCAGACTTGAATCGCTTCAACAAATAGGAAGATTGGAATAAGTAAACTTGCCCAACCTAAAAAGCCAAACAGCAAATCTGCAATCCATGCACCGGCAATACCACTTGCATTGGATACTTGCTGAGTATCACTTGAAATATGCATCCAGCCCGGATCAAATGGTGTATATGTTACTGTCGCCAGAAACATATAAATCCCAAAAGAGACCAAGAATAATGTCATCAATAAGCGCTGTGCATAAACACTTGACACCGCAGTCATATACTGTCCTGTAACCCATTTAATTATTGGTTTAGAGATGTGAAGACCTACATTTCAGATCTTCAACGATTGAACTTTATATTATGCACCTGTTCTTACAAAAAAGGTGCATGATTCTTTACAGTTGTTGTTAACATAAGGCTCTTCTATATTGTTATATAACTTAATTCGATTGACCTGATCAATATTATCCACATTGATTTAACGCTATTGGTCGGCAATTTCACGTATAATTTTCAAAATTCTCGAAATAAATAAGGATACCCTCAATGAGTGCTCGTCATTCTCGGTTAATTATTCTCGGTTCTGGCCCTGCGGGTTATAGTGCAGCTGTTTATGCAGCACGTGCAAATCTTAAACCAACACTTATTGCAGGTTTACAGCTTGGCGGCCAACTTACAACAACAACCGAAGTTGACAACTGGCCGGGCGATCCTGAAGGTTTGACTGGTCCTGTCCTAATGGACCGTATGCAAGCACATGCTGAACGCTTTGGTACTGAACTTGTCTATGATCATATTAATGAAGTGGACTTAAATGTACGTCCTTTTGTTCTTAAAGGTGATATGGATGAGTACACTTGTGATGCTTTAATTATTGCAACTGGTGCGACAGCTCAATATCTTGGCTTAGAGTCTGAACAAAAATTTATGGGTCAAGGCGTGAGCGCATGTGCAACATGTGATGGCTTCTTCTACAAGAACCAAAATGTGATGGTTGTTGGTGGTGGTAATACTGCTGTTGAAGAAGCACTTTATTTATCAAATATTGCTGAACATGTGACACTTGTACACCGCCGCGATTCTTTACGCTCTGAGAAGATTTTACAAGATCACTTATTTGCTAAAGAAAAAGAAGGCAAAATCAGTATCGTTTGGAACCATGAGGTTGAAGAAGTTCTTGGTGACAATACTGGCGTAACAGGTGTTCGCTTAAAATCTACGAAAGATGACAGCAAACAAGAAGTACAAGTTCAAGGCTTATTCATTGCAATTGGCCATAAACCAAATACCTCTATGTTTGAAGGTCAGCTAAACTTACGTGATGGCTATATCCAAATACAAAGTGGTACTTCAGGTAACGCAACAGCGACTTCTGTAGCAGGCGTTTTTGCTGCTGGTGATGTTGCTGATAGTATTTATCGTCAAGCGATTACTTCGGCGGGTTCAGGCTGTATGGCTGCACTAGATGCCGAAAAATATCTAGATAACCTTTAAGTTTAGATATTTCAAACAGCCGTTTTATAACGGCTGTTTTTTGGAATTTATAATAATTACTGGCTGCCCTGTATTAATTTTTATAGCATAGCCCTAAAGCACATATTATTTTGGTTTTATGAAAACACTGCCTCTATCTCAATATATTTTCCCAGATCCGGAGGAATCAGATCCAGATGGTCATGGTTTAATTTGTATAGGCGCTGACCTCTCCCCTTCCACACTCTATGAAGCGTATACACATGGGCTTTTCCCATGGTTTAATGAAGATGAACCTATTTGTTGGTGGAGCCCTGAACCACGCTGTATCATTTATCCTCAAAACTATAAACCGAGTAAATCGCTTATTCGGAACATGAAAAAATATGATTACACCATTACGGTAAATCGTGCTTTTGAGCAAGTCATTCGCTCATGTTCACTACCTCGAAGCTATGCTAATGAAACATGGATTAGTGAAGATATTATTGAAGGCTATTGTGGAATGTTTGATGCCGGTTATGGCTATAGCGTAGAAGTCTGGCAAGAAGAGCAGCTGGTAGGTGGTTTATATGGGGTAACGATAGGTAAAGGTTGTTTTGGCGAGTCTATGTTTAGTACCCAAACTGATGTTTCTAAAATGGCTTTTTATACTTTAATGTTAATCGGTCAAGAAAACCAGCTTCCTTGGGTTGACTGTCAACTTGTAAATAGTCACTTAATTAGTCTTGGGGCTTGTACACTTTCTCGGCAAGAATATCTTAAATCGTTACAAGATGTAATTATTCACCCCTCTATCAATTGGAAAAAGTATCAAGAACGTGTATTTTCAAGTAAAACAATAGCATTAAATGCAAAATTAATGGAATGATAACAGGAGGGACCAATCATGAAATCATATCACCCGAAGTCCCTTTTAAATGATCTGCAATATTATATTACCCCACCTCATGATTGCAGCTATTTAGAAAATAAATCAGCACGCATGGTCTTTTTAGATCCGATTCATCGGATTGATGTAGTGACGCTTTCTGAATTATCGCGATTAGGTTTTCGTCGTAGTGGCGACTTTGTATACCGTCCTGAATGTCATTTATGCAGGCAGTGTTTATCTTGTCGTGTACCTGTTGCCGATTTCCAAATGAACAGCATGCAAAAAAAAGCATGGAAGCGAAATCAAGATCTCACCATGACTGTTCTACCAACACGGCAAGCCTCACAAATTCATTATGATCTATATGAACGTTACATTAACGAGCGCCATGCCGATGGTGATATGTTTCCGCCAAGTTTAGATCAATTTGAAAAATTCTTGGTCCATAGCTGTACAGATAGTTTCTTCTTAGAACTATGGAAAGACAATCGTCTTATTAGCGTTTCGACTTGTGATTTAATGGATGATGGGTTATCTGCCGTCTATACTTTCTTTGACCCAGATGAACACCGTAGATCTTTAGGCGTTTATTCAATTCTGAATCAAATCGAATATGTAAAAACACTCGGTTTAGAATATGTCTACTTAGGTTATTGGGTTCCCCACTCAGCTAAAATGAATTATAAATCTCAATATACGCCGCTAGAACTTTTACTAGATGGGCAATGGCGCCGCTTAAATAGATCATTATCACCAGAAGAGATCAATCAATTGGGTAATTCCCTCATGACCACATTACCTTCTGAATGGAATAATTTAATTATTAAATAATCTGCTTCTGTCTTGTTGTTCAAACAGCAACAAGACAGGCATTCTTAGAATAAAGAAGCAAAATCATCAGTACAGCTTTTTACCATAATAACGGCATTTTCACGTCCACCCTCTTGGGTTGGATAATAGTTACGACGCACATCAATTTGGTGAAACCCTGTTTTTTCATATAAACCAATAGCGGCCTTATTACTTTCACGTACCTCTAGAAAAATTTGTACAGGGTGATTTTCTAAACGCTCAATCGACGCATCTAACAATTGATATCCTAATCCTTTACCTTGCATTTGAGGATCAATTGCCATGAGCAGTAAATTCGCTTCATCTAATACAGGTTGTAAAATACAAAAACCAACCACCTTATTATTTAATTCTATTACCGTACATTGGTAAGAATTTAAAGATTCTACAAATTGCTGTCTAGACCATGGGTGTGTTTGAACAAGCTTCTCAATTTGAGCAACACTATCAATATCTGAGGCTTGCATAGTACGAATCATGAGTTTCAACACATTTTTAGATTTCAAAGTAAACGTATTATAGAAACTTAAATAGAAAAAACGAGTAAAAAAAAGAGCAATTAAATTGCTCTTTTCCAGTCAGTTTTTTAAAGACCTAATTTTTCACGCCAAGTGGCCAATAAAGCTGTCGTATCCGAATCATTTGGATGGAATTTTGGTCTTAAGAAATCTAATAATTCTGGAATTTGACGGGTCATAAAACCTTTACGGCCATACATGAACTTAAGCATGTATTTGGTATCTTTCCATGTTAATTTATCATCAGTCTTAAGTAACTTAGCAGTAAAATAAGACTGAGTAGCAAAGATTAAGGCCATTGCAATGATTAAAGCAGTTGAACGCATAAAATAAGCTTTTGGCCCCTGCCCATACATATTAGTATAGACATCAAACGCTACAGCTTTGTGTTCATTTTCTTCTACCGCATGCCACATCCATAAGTGATACATAGTGTCATCTTGGAACATGGCTTGAATTTCAGGGTTTTGTAAAAGCTCAGCCGCAATAGTTGAGGTAAAATGTTCTAAAGCACAGGTACCTGTTAAATCAATCATTTCTTTTGTATAACCAAAAGGTTTCATTAGCTTGGTTACAACCGCAGTACCTACTTTAATAACTTTACCTGTTTGTTTTTCCATTTTACGAACATCATATCCATACGCCTGCGCAGAAGCATTAAATGCAAGATGCTCTTTAGAATGCATAGCTTCTTGGCCAATAAAAGCACTTATTTCTTTTTGAAGTGCTGGATCAGCCAGTTTAGGATCATTTCGCACAGCACGAGTACTGTTTACAAAGAACTGCTCTCCTTCCGGAAAAAGAGCTGATAATGCTGTCATAAAATGAGTTAATCCTGCATCGTAATTTGCCCAATAGCGTGGAACTTGAGCAAACTCAAAGTCCATACGACGCACAGGGAAACTTGCTCCGGCACGATTAGAAATATTTACTTTAGCATTCATGTCAGACTCCTTTAAGCGAATCGAAAATTCACTTATATCCTTATTTATTTTCTTAATATTTATAATAATACGCCTTTAAAGGCGCTATTTAAGTGCAGATGAGGCCAGCAAATTATCAGATGAGGTCATCAATAGCTCATACTAGGGCAAAATTAACAAGCATCTTTTAAAAGTGGATCATAATTTATAGACAATAAAAAAAAGGGCTGCTAACAGCCCTTTTCACTTACTTTCAGCTTACAGTCCAAGTTTAGATTTCCAAGTTTTTAACAAGCTAACCGTATCTAAATCATTCGGGTGGAAGCCTGGTTTAAAATAAGCCAACATCTCTTTAGCCATACCCGTAATAATGCCTTTCGACGGGCTATAACCATATTTATAAATTACTAATAACTCATCTAAGTTTAATTTATGGTCTTGCTTTAAAAGACGAACCACAAACGAAGATTGAATTGCGAAAATAAGAGCCATTGCAAAAACAAGTGAACTTGTGCGTAAAGCATAAGCTTTTACACCTTTACCAAAGACACCTTCATACACATCAAATGCAACTGCTTTATGTTCATTTTCTTCTATTGCATGCCAATACCACATGGTTGACATCGTTTTATCTGTCATCAACTCTTGAATGTGGGTATTAACTAAAAGCTGAGATGCAATGGTTGCAGTAAAATGTTCAAGGGCTGTAGTAGCAGTCAGGTCCACCATTTCTTGCGTCATACCAAATGGTTTTACGAGCTTTGCAAAAGTTTTACGGGCAGTTTGAATAGCCGTATCGGTGAACTTTTCTAAAGTTTCAACATCATGACCAAATTTTTGGGCAGAAGCATTAAAGTTTACATGCTCTTGAGTATGCATCGCCTCTTGACCAATGAAAGCACTGATTTCTTTTTGTAGCTCTTCATTGTCTTTAATTGCTGGGTGATAACGCACAGCACGCACACTATCAATAAAGAACTTTTCACCAGCTGGAAATAGCGCTGATAACGCTGTCATAAAATGCGTAAGTCCAGCGGAACCATTCATCCAGTATTCTGGCACATCATTAAAATCAAAGTTCATACGACGTACAGGAAAGCTTGCCCCTGCACGATTTGTGATATTCACTTTAGCATTCATATTGAAAGCTCCTTACCAGTAACCTAAGTTACTTAAACTTTATTGTTCGTTTTCTTGATTCTTATCATACAAACTTAATAAAAAGGCTTAAGTGCAAATAGGGACATTGAAGTATCAGTTAAGGCCAGCTTTCAACTGAATTGTCTAACAATTCGATATAAAAAAAGCGCCCCAAAAGGAGCGCTTTTTTCACTGAAAAGTGATTATGCAGTTACTTTAGCAACAACACCAGCACCTACAGTACGACCACCTTCACGGATCGCAAAACGTAGACCTGGGTCCATTGCGATTGGGTGGATTAATTCTACTGACATTTCAACGTTGTCACCTGGCATTACCATTTCAACGCCTTCTTTCAACTGGATCGCACCAGTTACGTCAGTTGTACGGAAGTAGAACTGTGGACGGTAACCATTTAAGAATGGAGTGTGACGACCACCTTCTTCTTTAGAAAGTACGTATACTTCTGCGTCGAATTTAGTGTGCGGCTTGATTGTACCTGGTTTAGCAAGTACTTGACCACGTTGTACTTCTTCACGCTTAGTACCACGAAGTAAGATACCACAGTTCTCACCTGCACGGCCTTCGTCAAGAAGTTTACGGAACATTTCTACGCCAGTTACAGTTGTTTTAACCGTATCTTTAATACCAACGATCTCTACTTCTTCACCAACTTTGATGATACCAGCTTCAACACGGCCTGTTACTACTGTACCACGACCAGAAATTGAGAATACGTCTTCGATTGGCATCAAGAATGCTTTGTCGATTGCACGCTCTGGCTCTGGGATGTAAGAGTCAAGTGCTGCTACAAGAGCAAGAACTGATTCTTCACCGTAAGGACCAGCTTCACCGTTAAGCGCTGCAAGAGCTGAACCACGGATTACTGGAGTATCATCACCTGGGAAGTCATAAGTAGAAAGAAGTTCACGTACTTCCATTTCTACTAATTCAAGTAATTCTTCGTCATCAACAAGGTCGCATTTGTTTAAGAATACGATGATGTAAGGTACACCTACCTGACGAGAAAGAAGGATGTGCTCACGAGTTTGTGGCATTGGACCGTCAGTTGCAGCACATACAAGGATCGCGCCGTCCATCTGAGCAGCACCAGTGATCATGTTTTTAACGTAGTCGGCGTGGCCTGGGCAGTCAACGTGTGCGTAGTGACGAGTTGGAGAATCGTATTCTACGTGTGATGTATTAATTGTAATACCACGTGCTTTTTCTTCAGGTGCTGAGTCGATTTGTGAGTAATCTTTCGCTTCACCGCCGTAAGTTTTTGCACAAATTGTTGCAATCGCAGCAGTTAAAGTTGTTTTACCATGGTCAACGTGACCGATTGTACCCACGTTTACGTGTGGTTTATTACGTTCAAACTTGGCTTTAGCCATGATGATCTTCCT